>NZ_JBPQTX010000441.1:0-4621 GCF_051386555.1 Streptomyces sp. URMC 126 | reverse complement strand
CCTCAAACGCCGGACGGGCTTGATAGTGCGCCCTGGCGCACACTTCAGCCCGTCCGGCGTTTGAGGACAACCGCGCGGAGCGCGGTTTCAGGGGTCTGGGGCTTGCCCCAGGAATCGGCGAAGGGGCGGGACCGGGGCACCCCCACACCCGCTCAGCCCAGCCGGTGCATCCACCCGTACGTGTCGTCCGCGACCCCCGTCTGAAGGTCAAGAAGCGCCTGCCGCAGCCGCATCGTCACAGCCCCCGGACCACCGTCACCGATCGTCCAGTCCCCACGAGCGGACTTCACCGACCCGACCGGCGTGATGACGGCGGCCGTGCCGCAAGCGAAGACCTCCGTCAGCGACCCGTCCGCGTTCGCGTTCCGCCAGTCCTCCACCGAGATCCGCCCCTCGGCGACCTCGTACCCGAGGTCGGCGGCGATCCGCAGCAGCGAGGCCCGCGTGATGCCGGGCAGCAGCGAGCCGGTCAGCTCGGGGGTGACGATGCGGTTCCCGTACACGAAGTACAGGTTCATGCCGCCCATCTCCTCGATCCAGCGGCGCTCCACGGCGTCCAGCCAGACCACCTGGTCGCAGCCCTTCTCGGCGGCCTGGGCCTGGGCGACGAGGGAAGCGGCGTAGTTGCCCGCGCACTTGGCGGCGCCGGTGCCGCCGGGGGCGGCGCGCACGTACTCCTCGGAGATCCAGACGGAGACGGGCTTGACGCCGCCGGAGAAGTAGGCGCCGGCCGGCGAGGCGATGACGACGAAGAGGTACTCCTTCGCCGGGCGCACGCCCATCCCCGCCTCGGTGGCGAACATGAACGGCCGCAGGTAGAGGGAGGCTTCGCCGGAGGTCGGCACCCAGGCGCGGTCCTGCCGCACGAGCGCGTCGCACGCCTCGACGAACGTCTCGACGGGCAGCTCGGGCATCGCCAGCCGGCGGGCGGAGGCCTGGAAGCGCTTGGCGTTCTCGTCCGGCCTGAAGGTGGCCACGCCGCCGTCGGGGCGGTGGTAGGCCTTGAGGCCCTCGAAGATGGCCTGCCCGTAGTGCAGCGTCATGTTGGCCGGGTCGATCGACAGCGGCGCGTACGGCACCAGCTGGGCGTCGTGCCAGCCGACCCCGTCCGTCCACTTGATGGTGACCATGTGGTCGGTGAAGTGGCGGCCGAACCCGGGGTCGGCGAGGATGCGCTCGCGTTCCGCGTCGGACAGCGGCTGCGAGGAGGGCTTGAGCTCGATCGTGGGCGTGGTCATGGATGCGTGTCCTTAACTTTCGGGTGCTGCGGACCGCGCTCACGCCGTCCCCGCTCTGGCGGACGTCCGAGCTTCTTCGCCTTTTTTCGCGGCCCCGTGTCCGATTATCGCTCGGCGGGGGTCGTGAACGAAATACCTGTGCGAACGCCGAGGAGGCGCGCGGCCCGATGGAACGGTGGGGACTCCGGCCGCGCGCGGGACGGCCGGGTCAGGCGGATACCGAAGGTACGCCGGATGCCCCAGGGGCTGTCGCGGAGGTCTCGGAGGCGGTCCCGGCCACGAGGGCCACCAGCGCCGAGCCGATCTCCTCGGTGGACCGGGGAGCGGCCCCGGCCCGCCCGGCCAGGTCCCGGGCGACGGCGTCCTCGACCCGCGCGGCCTCGTCCTCGTACCCGAGGTGCCGCAGCAGCAGGGCGACGGAGAGGACGGTGGCCGTGGGGTCGGCCGTGCCGGTGCCCGCGATGTCCGGGGCCGAGCCGTGGACGGGCTCGAACATGGAGGGGAACGTGCCGTCCGGGTTGATGTTGCCGGAGGCGGCGGTCCCGATGCCGCCGCTGACGGCCGCCGCGAGGTCGGTGAGGATGTCGCCGAAGAGGTTGTCGGTGACGATCACGTCGAACCGCTCGGGCCGCGTCACCAGGAAGATCGTCGCCGCGTCGACGTGCAGGTAGTCGGTGGTGACCTCGGGGAACTCCCGGCCGACCCGGTCGAAGGTGTCCTTCCAGAGCCGGCCCGCGTGCACCAGCACGTTGTTCTTGTGCACGAGCGTGAGTTTCTTCCGCGGCCGGGCCTGGGCCCGCGCGTACGCGTCCCGGACGACGCGCTCCACGCCGTAGGCGGTGTTGACGCTCACCTCGGTGGCGACCTCGGCGGGGGTGCCGGTGCGCAGCGAGCCGCCGTTGCCGGTGTACGGGCCCTCGGTGCCCTCGCGGACCACGACGAAGTCGATGTCCGGGGAGCCGGCGAGCGGGGTGGCGGTGCCGGGGTAGAGCCGGGAGGGGCGCAGGTTCACGTAGTGGTCGAAGGCGAAGCGCAGCTTGAGCAGCAGGCCGCGCTCCAGGACGCCGGACGGTACGGAGGGGTCGCCCACCGCGCCCAGCAGGATGGCGTCGTGCTCCTTGAGGGACTCCAGCTCGGCGTCGGGGAGGGTCTCCCCGGTGGCGTGCCAGCGCCGGGCGCCGAGGTCGTACTCCCGGGTCTCCGGCTTCACGTCGGCGGGGAGGACGGCGGTGAGGACGCGGAGTCCTTGGGCCACCACTTCGGGGCCGATGCCGTCACCGGGGATCACTGCGAGGCGGATGCTGCGAGACATGACGGGACCGTACTCCCTCGTCCCACTGGATGACACTCCGCGTCCACGATTCGGACGGGAGGCGATCGGCAGGGGCCGGTTCGGCGGAATTCGGCGGAAGTGGGTGACGGGACGGGCCTTTGCTGGCACTTTCCCGGCATGGACACTCCACGCGTAGGCATCCCCGCCCGGCTCGCCGAGCGCATGACCATGCCGGAGCAGCACGAGTACCTGCGGAGCAAGCTCACCCGGCGCGGCCTGCTGCGCGCGGGCGCGGTCACGGCCGGGGCGGTCGCCGGGACCGGCCTGCTGGGCGCCGGACCGGCGGTGGCGGCCCCCGCCGCCCTGGTGACTCCGCCGTCCCCCACCCTGATCACGGCGAGAGCCACCGGACGCGTCAGCGGCGCCCTGGTGGCCCCCTTCGGCCGGCACCTGGCGTTCGGCGCGGATCCGAAGACCCAGATGCGCGTCTCGTGGCAGACGCCGTTCGCCGTACGGAAGCCGTTCCTGCGCATCGGTCTGAAGCCCTGGGATCTCGGCCGCCGCGTCGAGGCGGAGGTGCGGCACCTGCACACCCCGCCGCTGGTCCGGAAGCTGCCGGCCGTCGACCAGTACCACCTGCACGTCGCGCTGGACGGGCTGCGGCCCGGCACCACGTACTACTACGGCGTCGGGCACACCGGCTTCGACCCGGCGGACGCCCGCCACCTGGGCACGGTCGCGTCCTTTCGCACCGCGCCCGCGCGCCCGGAGCGGTTCGTCTTCACGGCCTTCGGCGACCAGGGCGTCGGCTACCACGCGCTCGGCAACGACCAGGTGCTGCTGGGCCAGGAACCGGCGTTCCACCTGCACGCGGGCGACATCTGCTACGCCGACAGCAGCGGCGCGGGCCGGCCGGGCGACGTGTACGACGCGCGGATCTGGGACCAGTTCCTCGCCCAGACGGAGACGGTGGCCCGGAGCGTGCCGTGGATGGTGACCACCGGCAACCACGACATGGAGGCCTGGTACTCCCCCAACGGCTACGGCGGCCAGAGCGCCCGCTGGGCCCTGCCCGCCAACGGCTTCGACCCGCGCCGGTCGCCGGGCGTCTACTCCTTCGTCCACGGCAACGTCGCCGTCGTCGCCCTCGACGCCAACGACGTCTCGTACGAGATCGCCGCCAACACGGGGTACAGCGGCGGCCGGCAGACGGCCTGGCTCGACCGCCGGCTGCGCGAGCTGCGCGCCCGGCGCGAGGTCGACTTCGTCGTCGTCTTCTTCCACCACTGCGCCTTCTCGACGACGAAGGCGCACGCCTCGGACGGCGGCGTACGGGACGCCTGGCTGCCGCTGTTCGACAAGTACCGGGTGGACCTCGTCATCAACGGCCACAACCACGTCTACGAACGCACCGACGCCCTCCGCGCGGGCCGGCTCCGCCGCCGCGTCCCGATCGGCGCGACGGTCGACCCGGTCCGCGACGGCATCGTCTACGTGACCGCCGGCGGCGCGGGCGCGGACCTCTACGACTTCCCCGTGCCGGACAGCTACGAAGGCCACGTCCGCGACCTCGAAAGCATCGCGAGCTACCACTGGAGGAAGGGCCGGGTGAAGGCCCCCGAGCGGGTGGAGTGGTCGCGGGTGCGCTTCACCGGCTACTCCTTCCTCGCGGTGGAGTGCGAGCCGGGGTCGCGGCCCCGGATGCGGGTCACGGCCCTGGCGGAGAACGGCAGGCGGATCGACCACTTCGACGTCGTGCGGTCAGGGCGGTAGGGCCCGCGGCACGCCGGGCCGGCGGCGCGCCACGGGTGCCCGTCCGGCCGTCTCACCCCGCTCCCGATCGAGCGGGAGCGGACCGTCGAACCCGCCGAGCGGGTGACCGGGGCGCCTTACGTTCCCGCGGCCGTCCGACGGGGAGGAGGCACCGTCAGGGCCCGGCGCCCGTCGTCCCCGGCAAGGGCGGGACGAACGGGACGAAGGCGAGGACGGCCGACGGGACCGTGTCCGCCGGGCCGTCCGTACACGTCCGGGACGGGCGGTCGCTCAGGACGTCGAAACCCTGCACGCCGACGTTGAGCAGGGCCGGGAACGCCGGGGCGGGGGCCGGGGC
>NZ_JBPQTX010000440.1:0-4624 GCF_051386555.1 Streptomyces sp. URMC 126 | reverse complement strand
CCCCCCGCCCCGTCCAGAAGCACCCTCCGAAGGAGCGATCACCGCATGAGCACCCCGTACCCCTTCGCCGCCATCGTCGGCATGGACAGCCTGCGGCTGGCGCTGCTCCTCAACGCCGTGTCGCCGTCGGTGGGCGGCGTGCTGGTGCGCGGTGAGAAGGGCACGGCCAAGACCACGACCGTCCGGGCCCTGTCCACCCTCCTCCCCGAGGTCGAGACCTTCGCCGACTGCCGGTTCTGCTGCGACCCGGCGGCGCCGGACGCCTCGTGCCCGGACGGCCCGCACGAGGGCGGCGCCCGGTTCGTCCGTCCGGCGCGGATGGTCGAGCTGCCGGTGGGCGCCTCCGAGGACCGTCTCGTCGGCTCGCTCGACATCGAGCGTGCCCTGTCCGACGGGGTGAAGGCGTTCGAGCCCGGTCTGCTGGCCGGTGCCCACCGGGGCGTGCTGTACGTCGACGAGGTCAACCTGCTGGGCGATCACCTCGTCGATTCGCTGCTCGACGCGGCGGCGACCGGCTCCGCGCACATCGAACGCGAAGGCGTCTCCGTGCGCCACGCCTCCCGCTTCCTCCTCGTCGGCACCATGAACCCCGAGGAGGGCGAGCTCCGGCCGCAGCTCCTCGACCGGTTCGGCCTGACCGTCGAGGTGGCCGCCTCCCGGGAGACGGACGAGCGTGTGGAGGTCGTCCGCCGGCGGCTGGCGTTCGACGAGGACCCGGCCGGTTTCGCCGCGAAGTGGGCGGCGGACGAGGACGCGCTGCGGGAGCGCATCGCCGCCGCGCGCGCCCTGCTGCCGAGCGTGCGGCTGGGGGACGGCGCCCTGCGCCGGATCGCCGCCGTGTGCGCCGGCTTCGAGGTGGACGGCATGCGCGCCGACATCGTGACGGCCCGGACGGCGTCGGCGCTGGCCGCGTGGGCGGGCCGTACGGACGTCGTCACCGAGGACGTCCGGCAGGCGGCGCTGCTCGCTCTCCCCCACCGCCGCCGGCGCAACCCCTTCGACGCGCCGGGCCTGGACGAGGACAAACTCGACGAGATCCTGCGGCAGTTCGAGGAGGACGACGAGGACGACGAGCAGGGCCCGGACGACGACGGCCCGGGTGA
Source organism: Streptomyces sp. URMC 126 (assembly GCF_051386555.1). NCBI lineage: Bacteria > Bacillati > Actinomycetota > Actinomycetes > Kitasatosporales > Streptomycetaceae > Streptomyces > Streptomyces sp. URMC 126. The sequence goes on along the minus strand of NZ_JBPQTX010000440.1, from coordinate 3,521 downwards.
CGGAGGCCCGGACGACGACGGACCCGGGGACGGGGTGCCGCCGCGGGAGACGTCCGAGTCCGGCCCGGAGGCCGCCGACCTGCCCCCGCAGCGCGAGCAGCCCGCCGAGGCCCCCGCCCCGGAGACCCCGGCGCAGGAGGCCCCCGCGCAGGACGCCTCCGACTCCCCCGCGCCGCGAACGCCCGAGCGGGGCGCGGGCGGCGACGGCGGCCCGGAGGCCGCGCCCGTGGCCGCCGGCGAGCCGTTCCGCACCCGGAAGTTCGACGTGCCGGGCCTCGGGGAGGGCGCGGACGGCCGCCGTTCGCGGGCCCGGACGGCGCACGGCCGGACGACCGGCGCCCGCCGCCCGCGCGGGACGCTGACCCGGCTGCACCTGGCCGCGACGCTCCAGGCCGCCGCCCCGCACCAGCGGGCGCGCGGCCGGTCCGGACGCGGTCTCGTCGTCCGCCGGGACGATCTGCGCGAGGCGGTGCGCGAGGGCCGCGAGGGCAACCTCGTCCTCTTCGTCGTGGACGCCTCCGGCTCGATGGCGGCCCGCAAGCGGATGAGCGCGGTCAAGGGCGCCGTCCTGTCCCTCCTCCTGGACGCCTACCAGCGCCGGGACAAGATCGGGATGATCACGTTCCGGGGTTCCGGCGCGGACGTGGCGCTGCCGCCCACCTCGTCGGTGGACGCGGGCGCGGCCCGGCTGGAGAAGCTGCCGACGGGCGGCCGGACGCCGCTGGCCGACGGGCTGCTGCGGGCCCGCGAGGTGCTGCGGGTGGAGCGGCTGCGCGATCCGTCGCGGCGTCCGCTGCTGGTCGTGGTGACCGACGGCCGGGCGACGGGCGGTCCGGAGCCGCTGGTGCGGGCGTCCCGCGCGGCGGGCCTGCTGGCGGCCGAGGGCACGGCGTCCGTGGTCGTCGACTGCGAGGCCGGGCCCGTACGCCTGGGCCTGGCGGCCGAGTTGGGGCATTCTTTGCGGGCACCGGTCGTCACCCTCGACGAACTCCGCGCGGACACCGTCACCGCGCTCGTCCGCTCCGTCCGCACCACCACCACGACCAGGGGAGCCGCGTAATGCCCAAGGGACAGCCGACCGTCGTTCCGGACGACGGTCTCACCACGCGCCAGCGCCGCAACCGGCCGCTCGTCTTCGTCCACACCGGTATCGGCAAGGGCAAGTCGACGGCCGCCTTCGGGCTCGCGCTGCGGGCCTGGAACCAGGGCTGGCCGATCGGGGTGTTCCAGTTCGTGAAGTCGGCGAAGTGGAAGGTCGGCGAGGAGAACGCGCTGCGGGTGCTGGGCGCCTCCGGCGAGGGCGGGACCGTCGACTGGCACAAGATGGGCCAGGGCTGGTCCTGGATCCAGCGCGCCCCCGAGGAGGGCGAGCAGACCAACGAGGAGAAGGCGCGCGAGGGCTGGGAGCAGGTCAAGCGCGACCTCGCGGCCGAGCGCTACAAGCTCTACGTGCTCGACGAGTTCGCGTACCCGCTGCACTGGGGCTGGATCGACACGGCCGAGGTCGTCTCCGTCCTCAAGGACCGCCCCGGAACGCAGCACGTGGTGATCACGGGCCGTAACGCGCCGCAGGAGCTGGTGGACTTCGCGGACCTGGTCACCGACATGTCGAAGGTCAAGCACCCGATGGACACGGGCCAGAAGGGCCAGCGGGGCATCGAGTGGTGACATCCGCGTCCACGACCTCCGTTCCCCGCCTGGTCATCGCGGCGCCCGCGTCCGGCACCGGCAAGACGACGGTGGCCACCGGCCTGATGCGGGCGTTCGCCGACGCGGGCCTCGCCGTGTCCCCGCACAAGGTCGGCCCCGACTACATCGACCCGGGCTACCACGCGCTGGCCACCGGCCGCCCGGGCCGCAACCTGGACGCGTTCCTGTGCGGCCCGGAGCGGATCGGCCCCCTGTTCCTGCACGGCGCGGCGGGGGCCCAACTCGCCGTCATCGAGGGCGTGATGGGCCTCTTCGACGGCGCGAGCGGCCGGGGCGAGCTGGCGTCGACGGCGCACGTGGCGAAACTGCTGCGGGCGCCGGTGGTGCTGGTCGTGGACGCGTCGTCGCAGTCCCGCTCGGTGGCGGCGCTGGTGCACGGCTTCGCCTCCTGGGACCCGGAGGTACGGGTCGCGGGCGTCATCCTCAACAAGGTCGGCTCCGACCGGCACGAGGCGCTGCTGCGCGAGGCGCTGGGCGGCGCCGGCGTCCCGGTGCTGGGCGCGCTGCGCCGGGCCGCCGACGTCGACACGCCCAGCCGCCACCTGGGCCTCGTCCCGGTGGCCGAGCGGCGCGCGGAGGCGCTCGACGCGGTGGCCGCGCAGGCGGCGCGGGTGCGCGAGGGCTGCGACCTGGACGCGCTGCTGGCGCTGGCGCGGAGCGCGCCGCCGGTGCCGGGGCCGGCGTGGTCGCCGGAGGCCGAGCCGGTGCCGGGTCCCCGTCCGGTGATCGCGGTCGCCGGCGGCCCGGCGTTCACCTTCTCGTACGCGGAGCACACGGAGCTGCTGACGGCGGCCGGGGCGGACGTCGTCCCGTTCGACCCGCTGCGGGACGAGAAGCTGCCGCCGGACACGGCCGGCCTGGTGATCGGCGGTGGCTTCCCGGAGATGTACGCGCCGGAGCTGTCCGCGAACGAGCCGCTGCGCGAGGCGGTGTCCGCCTTCGCGGCGACGGGCGGGCCGGTGGCGGCGGAGTGCGCGGGCCTGCTGTACCTGTCCCGCTCGCTGGACGGCCGCCCGATGTGCGGCGTCCTGCCCGGCGAGGCCCGGATGTCGCCCCGGCTCACCCTGGGCTACCGGGAGGCCGTGGCGCTCTCCGACACTCCTCTCGCGGCGGCCGGGACGCGGCTTCGTGGCCACGAGTTCCACCGCACGGTCGTCGAACCGGGCGCGGGCCCGGCGCCCGCGTGGGGCTTTACGGCTCCCGAGCGGCGGGTCGAGGGGTACGCGGCGGGTGGCGTCCACGCGTCGTACCTGCACGTCCACTGGGCGGGCGCGCCGGGTCTGGCGGCACGGCTGGTGCGCGCGGCGGCGCGCGCGTGACCGGCCTCTTCGTCGGCGTCGGGGCGCGGCCCGGGGTGACGGCCGACGAGGTGGTCACGCTGGTCCGCCAATGCCTGCCGGCGGACGGGCGGCCCGTCGCCCTGGCGACCCTCGCCGCGCGGGCGGCGGAGCCCGGGATCGCCGGGGCGGCGGCTGTACTCGGCGTGCCGGTGCGGCCGTACGACGCCGCCGAGCTCGCCGGGGTGCCCGTTCCGCATCCCTCGGCTTCCGCTCGCTCGGCGGTCGGTACGGCTTCCGTCGCGGAGGCGGCGGCTCTGCTGGCGGCGGGGGCGGGGGCTGTCCTGCTCGTGCCGAAGGTGGTGTCGGGGCGGGTGACGTGTGCGGTGGCGGGGTGAGGTGTGCCCCGGTCCCGCCCCTTCGCCGATTCCCGGGGGCAAGCCCCCGGACCCCCTTTTCGCGGCTTCGCCGCTCGTCCTCAAGCGCCGGACGGGCTGGATAGTGCCGCCCTGGGCGCGCACTTCAGCCCGTCCG
>NZ_JBPQTX010000439.1:0-4628 GCF_051386555.1 Streptomyces sp. URMC 126 | reverse complement strand
GAAGTGCACGCCCGAGGCGGCACTATCCAGCCTGTCCGGCGTTTGAGGACAACCGCGCGGAGCGCGGTTTCGGGGGCCTGGGGGCTCGCCCCCCAGGAATCGGCGAAGGGGCGGGACCGGGGCACCCCACCCTCACCGCCACCACCCACCCACTTACCGAAAGGACCCCCGTGACCGACCAGCAGACCCCCACCTGCCGCCGCCTCCCCGGCCGCACAGCGGTAATCACCGGCGCAGCCGGCGGCATCGGCCTGGCCACCGCCCGCCGCCTCGCCTCCGAAGGCGCGCACGTCGTCTGCGCCGACATCGACGAGAAGGCGGGCCAGGCGGCGGCCGACGAGGTCGGCGGCCTCTTCGTCCGTACCGACGTCACCGACGCCGACCAGGTGGAAGCCCTCTTCAAGGCCGCCCACGACACCTACGGCTCGGTCGACATCGCGTTCAACAACGCCGGCATCTCCCCGCCCGACGACGACTCCATCCTCACCACCGGCCTGGACGCCTGGAAGCGCGTCCAGGACGTGAACCTGACCTCCGTCTACCTCTGCTGCAAGGCGGCGCTGCCGTACATGCGCGCCCAGGGCAAGGGCTCGATCATCAACACGGCGTCGTTCGTGGCGGTGCTCGGCTCGGCGACGTCGCAGATCAGCTACACCGCGTCGAAGGGCGGCGTGCTGGCGATGTCCCGGGAGCTGGGCGTGCAGTTCGCGCGGGACGGGATCCGGGTGAACGCGCTGTGCCCGGGGCCCGTCAACACACCCCTGCTCAAGGAGCTCTTCGCCAAGGACCCGGAGCGGGCCGCGCGGCGCCTGGTGCACGTGCCGGTGGGCCGGTTCGCGGAGGCGGAGGAGATCGCCGCCGCGGTGGCGTTCCTGGCCAGCGACGACGCGTCGTTCGTGAACGCGGCGGAATTCCTGGTGGACGGGGGTATTTCCGGGGCGTATGTGACCCCCCTGTAGCGGCGGGCGCTCCGCCTGTAAGGTCCATGACCAGACGCCGGAGTCGGACGTTCCCCGTCCGGCTCGGGCGTGTGTCCTGCCCTTTCAGCACCGAGCACCGAAGAGAACGCATGCGCACGAAGTACGCCATCGCCGCCGGCTTCCTGGTCACCGCAACCCTCGCCACCTCGGCCCCCGCCGCGGGCGCGGCCCCGGCGGCGCACGGCGCCCGGACCGTGGCCCACTGTCCCCAGCTGGACAAGAACATCGCCTGGTTCGGCACCAACCGCGCCAAGCTCCAGCGCATGATCGACGAGCGCGGCACCTGCTCGGGCCGGACCGGCGCCCGTCCCGTCGCCGCGTTCGACTGGGACAACACCGTCGTCAAGAACGACATCACCGACGCGACGCTCGCCTGGTCGCTGAAGCACGACAAGATCCTCCGGCCGAAGAGCTGGAAGGACACCAGCAAGTGGCTGACCCCGGCCGCCGACCGGGCCCTCACCGCCGCCTGCGGCACCTCCGTGCCCGTCGGCAAGCCGCTGCCCACCTCGAAGAACGTCCGCTGCGCGGACGAGATATTCGAGATCCGCGAGAAGTCGAAGACGATGGACGGCAAGGCCGCGTTCGCGGGCGACTGGAACCACCGCCGTACCGTCCCCGCCTACGCCTGGATCCCGCAGCTGTTCTCCGGCCACACCCCGGCCGCCCTGTCCTCCTTCGCCCGCAAGGCCCGCGCCGAGCAGCTCGCCGCGCCCGTGGGCAGCAAGCAGAAGGTCGGCACCCACACCATCGCCGGCTACGTCCGCTACTACGACCAGCAGAAGGACCTGATCCGCACGCTCAAGGCGGCCGGCTTCGACGTCTACATCGTCTCCGCCTCCTCCGAGCCCATCGCCGAGGCCTGGTCCGGCGGCGTCGGCCTGGACCGCGCCCACACCATCGGCATCCGCAGCATCGTCAAGAACGGCCGCCTCACGCCCGGCATCAAGGGCTGCGGCGACGTCAAGGACGGCATGGGCGAGGCCCTGCCGTACATGGACGGCAAGCGCTGCATGATCAACGAGCACATCTTCGGCATCAAGGGCGCCAAGGCCTGGAAGCAGCAGGACTTCCGCCACCGCATCGCCCTCGGCGCCGGCGACGCCGACACGGACGTCACCTTCGTCGGCGACGCCACCGGCGCCCACCTGGCCATCAACCGCAACAAGGCCGAGCTGATGTGCCGCGCGTACGACAACGAGGACGGCCGCTGGGTCGCCAACCCGATGTTCATCGACCCCATGCCGCGCAAGACCGGCGCCTACCCCTGCGCCACCGCCGGCTACACCCGCCCGGACGGCACCCTCGCCCCCGTCCGCCGCACGGACGGCACGGTGATCCCGGACCAGACGGACACCGCGGCCCTCTGAGCGACCGCCTGATCCACCGTCGGCGTACCGGGCTCAGAGGAACGTCTTCCCCTCGCCCCGGTACGTCGGCACCGTTTCCGTCACCCGGTCGCCGTCGATCAGGTGCAGGGCGGCGAAGCGCTCGCACAGTTCGCCCGCCTTCGCGTGGCGGAACCACACCTTGTCGCCCAGCGCCAGGCCGTCCGCCGGGGTGCCGAGGAGGGGGGTCTGTACCTCGCCCGCGCCCTCCTGGCCGGTCAGGCGGAGGCCGGCGGGGAGGTGGGGGAGGGGCAGGCGGTCGCGGCCGGACGGGCCGGAGGCCGGGAGGCCGCCGCCCAGGACGGTGACGGCGCCGGGGCCCGGGCGGCGGACCACCGGCAGGGCGAACAGGGCGGCGGGACGGCCCGTGAAACCGGTGTAGTGGTCGAACAGGCGCGGCTGGTACAGCCCCGAGCCCGCCGCCACCTCCGTGACCGCCGCCTCGGCCGCCGTGTGGTGGACGCTGCCCGTCCCGCCGCCGTTGACGAACTCCAGGTCCGCGACGGCCCGGACCGCCCGGACCGCCTCCGCCCGGCGCGCCGCCAGCTCCCGGCGGGAGACCGACTGCAGCAGCCGGACCGCCCGGGAGCGCAGCGGCCGGCCCGGTACCGCGTCCCCCACCCCCGCCACCTGCGCCTCGTACGCCATCAGCCCCACCAGCCGGAAGCCGGGGCGGCGGACGACGGCCCGGGCCAGCGCGGCCAGCCGGGCCGGGTCGTGCAGCGGCGACCGCAGGGCGCCCACCCGGAGACGGCCCGCCAACAGGCGCAGAGAGGTGTCCAGTTCGAGGCACACCCGTATCTCCTCGTGTCCTGCCCGGGCCGCGTCGATCAGAGCCAGTTGCGCGGGGTCGTCCACCGTCACCGTGACCGCGCGGGCGAGCCGGGCGTCGGACGTGAGCTCGGCGAACCCGGCGCGGTCGGCCGACGGGTACGCGAGCAGCACGTCGTCGATCCCCGAACGGGCCAGCCACAGGGACTCGGCGAGGGTGTGGCTCATCACCCCCGCGAAGCCGTCGCGCTCCAGCACCCGCTCCAACAGGGCCCGGCAGCGCACCGACTTGGTCGCCACCCGCACCGGCTTGCCCCGCGCCCGCCGGACCAGATCCGCCGCGTTGGCGTCGAATGCCCGCAGATCGACCACGGCCAGCGGCGCGTCGAGGTGCGCGGTGGCCCGGTTGTAGCGGGCCCGGTCGGTGAAGGCCCCGGTGGCGTGGGTGAAGGCGGGCGTCATGGCGCGCAGCTTGCCAGAGCGGATTACCGCTGGGTAGGGGTGCGGCGGCGCCGTGCGCGAGCCCGTACGGATGGCCTCCGGCGCGGCGCTCCCCGTAGAGTGACGCGCGCGCCGTGGATCACCACGGCCGCGCAGAGCGCGGGGAGGCCGGGCGCGAGGACAACCGGCCCATCCCGCACGGCAGTCGAGAGGCCGACGGCAGTCGTCCGGGCGGGGGAGCGCAGGGTGGGCACCGAAGCGGAACCGCTGTGGAGACCCGCGCCCCCGCTCACCCCCGCGCTTCCGCACCCGGCCTCCGCACCGCGGAACCGCGCCGGACGCGGGGCCGCCGCGGCCGTCTGCGCGATCCTCGGCGCGGGGCTCGTCGGCGGCGCGGCGGCGGGCGGCTGGCTCACGGCCCGGCCGCCCGAACGGACGGCCGCCCACGCCGCGTACGCGCGCGCGGCCACCGTCTGGGAGACCGAGCCGGTCGACCGCCTCTTCCCGCCCGCCGTGCACGACGCGACCGCCGGACCCGGAGGCGCGTCCCGCGACTGGGTCAGGCTCGGCGTCGCCCCCGACGCCGGCTGCGCCGACGCCTTCGACCCCGCCCTCGCGCTCGCCCTCCGGCCGGCCGGCTGCGCGCGGCTGCTGCGCGCCACCTACGCCGATGCCACGTCGTCGAACGTCACCACCGTCGGGCTGCTCGTCACGGAGGCCGACGCGGACGGCATGCGGGCGCTCCGCGAACGGTTCACCGCCGAACGCCTCGGCGAGCGGCCGGACATGCTGCCCCGCCCGTACGCCCTGCCCGGCACCCTCGCCGAACGCTTCGGCGACGCCCAGCGCGCCGGCTGGCACGTCGACGTGCTCGCCGACCTGCCGGTCGTCGTCTGGTCGGTCACCGCCTTCGCCGACGGCCGCCCCACCGCCCACCCGCAGCCGGCCGCCCGGTAGGCGCGCTCGACGTGGGCCGCCAGGGCCCTCGCGTAGTGGCCGAGGCCCGCCTCGGCGGGGGCCGTGGTGGCGGAGGGGGCGACGGCACGGG
>NZ_JBPQTX010000438.1:0-4653 GCF_051386555.1 Streptomyces sp. URMC 126 | reverse complement strand
TTTCACCGTTTCTCGCGGGGGCTCGCCCCCGCGAGAAACGGTGAAAGGGCGGGGCAGGGGCCGGAACACGCGGCGCTACGCGCCGCACGAGCGCAGGTACGCGCGCGTACGCCGCGCGATGGGCAGCGGCGCGTCCGGCGCGCAGGGGTACATGTCCTGCTCGACGATCGCGAACAGGTCGGCGTCGAGCCGGGAGGCCGCCGCCAGGACGGGCGGTAGCGCGGGCACCCCGCGAGGCGGCTCGCACATCACCCCCTGCCGCACCGCCGGCCCGAACGCCGTGCCGCGCGCGACGACGTCGGCGAGCACGTCGGGATCCACCTGCTTCAGGTGGAGGTAGCCGATCCGCTCCCCGTACGTCTCGATGAGCCGGACGCTGTCGCCGCCGCAGTAGGCGTAGTGCCCGGTGTCCAGGCACAGCCGCACCAGCTCCGGATCGGTCGCGTCGAGGAAGCGCGCGACGTGCTCCTCGGTGTCGATGTGCGTGTCGGCGTGCGGATGGACGACGATCTCCAGCCCGTACGCGTCCCGGACCTCCCGGGCGAGCCGCTCCGTGCCGGCGGCGAGCAGGCGCCACTGTTCGGGCGTCAGCTCGGGGTCCTCCAGGCGTTCGGCGGTCCGGTCGTCGCGCCAGAAGGACGGGATGACGACGAGGTGGCGGGCGCCGGTGTCGCGGGCGAGGGCGGCGACCCGGGAGACCTGCTCCCAGGTCGCGTCCCAGACGGCCGGGCCGCGGTGCAGGGCGGTGAAGACCGTTCCGGCCGAGACGCTCAGGCCGCGCCGGGCGGTCTCGTCGCGCAGCCGGGCGGGGTCGGTCGGGAGGTAGCCGTACGGGCCGAGCTCGATCCAGCGGTAGCCCGCGTCGGCGACCTCGTCCAGGAACCGCCGCCAGGGCACCTGCGCGGGATCGTCGGCGAACCAGACGCCCCAGGAGTCGGGCGCCGAACCGACGCGGATCCGGTCGAGCATGCGGCTCTCCTCCCAGACGGGGTGGGGATGTCCGTAGCTTCCAGGGCCGGTGAGGGGGTGTCAAGGCTTCGACAGGACATACGGACGTAACGTCAATCCGCTTGGAGAGCACAGGAGGATCACAGGAGGACGTCAATATGTAAGGACAATTCCTTGACAGGGTTCGGCGGGCCCGGTTACACCTGACCCCATGAGCGAGCCGGACGGACCGCAGCCCTCCCACGCCTACGACCTGATCGCCATGGGCCGGCTCGGCGTGGACCTCTATCCGCTCCGGGCCGGCGTCCCGCTGGCGGAGGCGGACACCTTCGGGAAGTTCCTCGGCGGCTCGGCGGCCAACGTGGCAGTCGCCGCCGCCCGGCTCGGCCGCCGCACGGCGCTGGTGAGCCGCACCGGCGCCGACCCGTTCGGCGCCTACCTGCACTCCGAACTCCGCGGGTTCGGCGTCGACGACCGCTGGGTGACGCCCGTTCCCGCCTACCCGACGCCCGTCACCTTCTGCGAGATCTTCCCGCCGGACGACTTCCCGCTCTACTTCTACCGCCGTCCCAAGGCGCCCGACCTGGAGATCCGCCCCGAGGAGCTGGACTTTGCGGCGATCCGCGCCGCCCGCGTCCTCTGGACCACCGGCACGGGCCTGTGCGAGGAGCCCAGCCGGGCCGCGACGCTCGCCGCGCTCGCGGCCCGCGACCGCTGCGACATCACGGTCTTCGACCTCGACTGGCGGCCGTTGTTCTGGGGCGGTGAGGGCGGCGCCTCCGGCGCGGGCGGGCGGACGGGCGCCGCCGCGGCCGCCGCCGCGCGCCCGCACTACGCGGCGGCCTTGCGGCACGCGACGGTCGCCGTCGGCAACCTCGACGAGTGCGAGGTCGCCACCGGCGAGCGTGAACCGGAAGCCGCCGCCCGGGCGTTGCTCGCCACGGGCGTCGAACTCGCCGTCGTCAAACGGGGACCCGAGGGCGTCCTCGCCCTCCACCGCGACGGCACCCGCGCCGACGTGCCGGCCGTCCCGGTCAAGGTCCTCAACGGACTCGGCGCGGGCGACGCGTTCGGCGGCGCGCTCTGCCACGGCCTCCTCGCCGGCCGCCCCCTCGCGGACGCCCTCCGCTACGCCAACGCCGCCGGCGCCCTCGTCGCCTCCCGCCTCGCCTGCTCCTCGGCGATGCCGTGGCCGGAGGAGGTGGAGGCGCTGCTGGCGGGGGACGCGACGGGGGGCCGGAGCGCGGCCGGGGGAGGCGAGCGGGCCTTGGCTGGGGGAGTCGAACGGGCCTCGGCTGAGGGGCGCGAGCGGTCCCCGGCCGGGGGAGTCGAACAGGCCTCGGCCGAGGGGCGCGAGCGGTCCCCGGCCGGGAGAGTCGAACAGGCCTCGGCCGAGGGGCGCGAGCGGTCCTCGGCCGGGAGAGTCGAACGCTCCTCGGTTGGAGGAGGTGAACGACCTGCGGCCGGGGGAGGCGGGCGGTCCTCGGCTGGGGGAGGTGAAGGGTTCGCGGCTGGGGGAGTCGAGCGGGCCTCGGCTGAGGGGTGCGAGCGGTCCTCGGCCGGGAGAGTCGAACGCTCCTCGGCTGGAGGAGGTGAACGACCCGCGGCTGGGGGAGGCGAACGGCCCTTGGCTGGGGGAGCCCAACGGTCCTCGGCCGGAGGGCGTGAACGCCGCCCGGCCGAGGGGAGTAAACGATCCGTGGTCGAGGGAGGCGAACGACCCGTCGCCGGAGGGGACGGACGTCCGTGACCGTGCGCATCGCCGACCTCACCACCGTCCGCAGCCGCCACCCCGAGGCCGTCGCGGAGGCCGCCGCCCGCCGCCCGCGCCGCCCGCTGCTCGGGCCCTCTGGCCGGCTGCTGGTCGTCGCCGCCGACCACACCGCGCGTGGCGCCCTGTCCGCCGGCGGCTGCCGCCTGGCCATGGCCGACCGCGCCGACCTGCTGGAACGCCTGTGCGTCGCCCTTTCCCGGCCCGGCGTGGACGGCGTGCTCGCCACCGCCGACATCCTCGACGACCTGCTGCTGCTCGGCGCCTTGGACGGCAAGGTCGTCATGGGGTCCATGAACCGGGGCGGCCTCTCCGGCGCCGCCTTCGAGCTCGACGACCGCTTCACCGGCCCGAGCGCCGAGGACCTCGCCCGGCGCGGCTTCGACGCCGGGAAGCTGCTGCTCCGGATCGACCCGGGCGACCCCGGCTCGCTGCGCACGCTGGAGTCCGCGGCCCGGGCCGTCGACGCGATGGCCGCGCATCGGCTGCCGGTCTTCGTCGAGCCGTTCCTGTGCCGGCGGGACGGGGGCGGGCCCGGCGGTGTCGGCGCCCTCGGCGGTGTCGGTGGCCTTGGTGGCCCCGCCGGTCTCGGTGGTCTCCGTGGTCCGCTCCGCAATGACCTCACCGCCGAGGCCGTCATCACCTCCCTCACCATCGCCTCCGGCCTCGGCGCCACCTCCGCCTACACCTGGCTCAAGGTCCCCGTCACCGACGACCCCACCGCCATGGCCCGGGTGCTCCGGGCGACGACCCTCCCCGTCGTGCTGCTCGGCGGGGACGCGGGCCGCCGCCCCGCCGACGCCGAGCGGGCGTACGAGCGGTGGGACGCGGTGCTGCGCTTGCCCGGGGTGCGGGGGATGGTGGCGGGACGGGCACTGCTCTATCCGCCGGACGGTGACGTGGCGAAGGCGGTGGACCGGGTGGCGGGAATGCTGCGGTGAGGACGCGGACTCGGCCCGGACGGCTCCCGTGCCGGACTCGGCCGGGACGGCTCCCGCGCCGGGCGCGGTATGGGCGGCTTCCGTGCCGGGCCCCGGGGTGGGTGGCTCCCGCGCCGCATGCGATCCGGACGGGATCCGTCCCGCACGTGGTCCGGACGGCTCCCGTGCCGGGCCCCGGGATGGGCGGCTCCCGTCCCGCACGCGGTCCGGACGGGAGCCGCGCCGAAGGCGGTCCGGACGGCTCCCGTGCCGGGCCCCGGGGCGGGTGGCTCCCGCGCCGCATGCGATCCGTACGGGACCCGCGCCGGAGGCGGCCCGAGCGGCACACGCGCCGGACTCGGCCCGGACGGCTCCCGTGCCGCCCACGGCCCGGAGGGCTTCCGTGTCGGGCCCCGGGGTGGGTAGCTCCCGTCCCGCACGCGGTCCAGATGGGACCCGCGCCGGAGGCGGTCCGGGCGGCACACGCGCCGGACCCGGTCCGGACGGCTCTCGCGCCGCCCACGGCCCGGAAGGCTTCCGTGCCGGGCCCCGGGGTGGGTGGCTCCCGTCCCGCACGCGGTCCAGATGGGACCCGCGCCGCATGCGATCCGTACGGGACCCGTCCCGCACGCGGTCCGGACGGCTCCCGCGCCGCCCACGGCCCGGACGGCTTCGGCGCCGGACCCAGGGTGGGCGGCTCCTGTCCCGCACGCGGTTCGTATGGGACCCGCGCCGGAAGCGGTCCGGGCGGCACACGCGCCGCACGCGGCCCGGACGGGACCCGTCCGCTCACGATCCGGAAGGCTTCCGCGCCGCCCACGGCCCGGACGGCTTCCGTGCCGGACCCCAGGGTGGGTGGCTCCCGTCCCGCACGCGGTCCAGATGGGACCCGCGCCGGAAGCGGTCCGGGCGCCACACACGCCGCACGCGGCCCGGGACGGGACCCGTCCCGCCCGCGACCCGGAAGGCTCCCGCGCCGCACGCGGCCCGGAAGGCTTCGGCGCCGGACCCAGG
>NZ_JBPQTX010000437.1:0-4656 GCF_051386555.1 Streptomyces sp. URMC 126 | reverse complement strand
CGCGGGGGGTGCCGGGTGGTGGGCCGGCGGATCGCTGTGCGCGGACATCGGGTACGGGCCCTCCGGCCGGGGGCGGCCGGGCGGGGACGGTCGGTGCCGCTCCCGGTCCGGCCGCGGTGCTGGACTGCGGTGGACGGTGCGCCCGAGGGGCGTCGGTCGTCTCGGACGGCACCCCAGACTAGTGGCTGGGAACCGGGCGCTCCGCCTTCTTGGGGCGGGGTGTGGACGGCGGCCGCGTGCGGTGCGAGCAGGCGTTCGACCAGGGATGACGGCTTCGCACGGCGGCCCCCGGCGGGCGGTGCGCGTGGGGCTCCGAGGCGGGGGGGCTCCGGAGCGGTTCGACGCAGCGGAGCGGTGGGCTCGGCGGGATCGCGGGCTCGCGGATCGGCTGCCCGGCGGGTCGTCGGTTGGACCGGTCGTCGGTCGACCGGTCGACGGTTCGACGGGTCGTCGGAGATCCGGCGGGTCGGGAGGGACCAGGCCCGGCGAATCGGAGGGCCCCGCGTTCGGTGACCGGCGACCGGGCGGTCGGCCGTCGGCGGTCAGGAGTCGATGGGAAGCCGGCACGCGGTAGGCGCGGGTCGCGGGCGGTGGCCGGCGATGAGGGCCTCGACAGGACGGCCCGATGGTGAACCGGCGTCAGATGCCGGGAACGGTACGGCGCCTGGAACCGCGGCGCCGCGGTGGACGGCGCTCGTTCGCTGCCGCCCGGGAGACGGCGGTCCAGCGGTGCGCCGCAAATGACGCGGTGTCAGACCGCGGCCTTCTTCAGGCGGCGTCGCTCGCGCTCGGACAAGCCGCCCCAGATACCGAAGCGTTCGTCGTTGGCGAGCGCGTATTCGAGGCATTCGGAGCGGACTTCGCAGGCGAGGCAGACCTTCTTGGCCTCGCGGGTCGAACCGCCCTTTTCGGGGAAGAAGGACTCGGGATCGGTCTGGGCGCACAGTGCGCGCTCCTGCCAGCCGAGCTCCTCGTCCGCCTCCTCGACCAGCAGTTGCTGAAACAGCTCGGTCATGTGCGCCCCTCGTCTGTCATTGCGTCCCCGTGATGCTGCCGTGATCAGGTACGGCAGAACGACACGAGTGAAATTACAAGTGCGCCGATCCGGGCCAGTCAAGCCGAGATCTGCTATTGAGCCCCTTATTCACTCTGCGGAACCAAGGCCGAGCGGAAAGTTGCCAAACCACCACAAGAATGGACACATCTCTCGCCAGCCACAGCCGTCCCGCGGCTCCCTTGTCTCCAAGAGGGACGCGAGGGGCGACCGTCCAGTTGCACCGCCCGTCACGGGGCGATGTTTGAACATCAGGATGCCGGGCGACTGTCCCGCGATCCCGCGAGACAAACCTTTCTCCGATCTCCGCTACCGGATGAGGTGAAAGATTGGCATCAAACCGGACATCCGGTTGACACGACGCGGCGGATGCCGGTCTCCTTGTCAGCATGCTCGCGACCGCACCCTCCCCGACGTCCGCCCGGACGTCCGTCCCGGGGATCCCCGGCCTGACCCGTTCCTACGGGTCGCGCTGTGCCGTTCAGGCGCGCTGTCGCTGTTCCAGCTGTTGATGCCACAGAGCTCCGGCTGACCCCTTTCCTCAGTTTTCCGGCTTTCCCTCCAGCGCTCGCTCGCGCCCTCTCGCGTTCCCCCGCGCCGCAGCCCGGGTCCGGACACCGCTCCGTACGGCCCGGCCGCCGCGCCGTACGCGGGACCGTCCGCACCCACCGCCCTCCGGCCCCGCGCCGCCTCCCCCGTCGAGGAACCCCTCTCATGAACAGCGACGTCCAGATCGCCGGCGACCCGCTCGCCGTCCCCCACCTCATGCCGCCGCCGGCCGCCCACCCCTCCACCGTCGCCGAGTTCGCCGGACTGGCCCGGCGGATCGCCGCCGACCGCGCGGCCTGGGCCCCGCTGGTCCGCTACGACGCCGTCAGCCGCTGGTACCACCGGCTGCGCACCGGCCCCGGCTACGAGGTGTGGCTGCTGAGCTGGGTGCCGGGGCAGGGCAGCGAGCCGCACGACCACGGGCGCTCCTCCGGGGTGCTCACCGTCCTCCAGGGCACGCTGACGGAATCGCAGGCGGCGCCCGGGGCCACCGTCCGACGCCGGCTCGGCGAGGGCGACCAGCGGGTCTTCGCCCCCGGTTACGCCCACGAGGTGGTCAACGAGTCCCTCGAACCCGCCGTCAGCCTGCACGTCTACTTCCCCGGCCTGACCGAGATGCCTCTGCACCGCCCCGCCGCGGACCGTCCGCGCTGCGCCGAAGGCCCCCGCCCGGCCGCCGCGCCCGTCCGATGACACCCCGGCGTACCACCCCTCCGGGACGCCGGACGGGGCTGACAGACTGGCCCGCATGCAGCGCATTGTGGTTCTGGCCGGCGGGATCGGGGGCGCCCGCTTCCTCCGCGGCCTGACATCAGCAGCCCCGGACGCGGACGTCACCGTCATCGGCAACACCGGTGACGACATCCACCTCTTCGGCCTCAAGGTCTGTCCCGACCTCGACACGGTGATGTACACGCTCGGCGGCGGCATCCACGAGGAGCAGGGATGGGGCCGCGCCGACGAGACCTTCGCCGTGAAGGAGGAACTGGCCGCCTACGGCGTCGGCCCCGAGTGGTTCGGGCTGGGCGACCGCGACTTCGCCACGCACATCGTCCGCACGCAGATGCTCGCCGCCGGCTACCCGCTGAGCTCCGTCACCGAGGCCCTCTGCGAGCGGTGGAAGCCGGGTGTGCGGCTGCTGCCGATGAGCGACGACCGCGTCGAGACCCACGTCATGATCGACGGCCCCGACGGTACCCGCAAGGCCGTGCACTTCCAGGAGTACTGGGTGCGGCTGCGCGCCCAGGTGCCCGCGCACGCGATCGTCCCCGTCGGCGCGGAGCAGGCGAAGCCGGCGCCCGGCGTGGTGGAGGCGATCGCCGCCGCCGACGTCATCCTCTTCCCGCCGTCCAATCCGGTCGTCAGCGTCGGCACCATCCTCTCCGTGCCCGGGATCCGGGAGGCCGTCGCGGCGGCGGACGCGCCCGTGGTCGGACTCTCGCCGATCGTCGGCGACGCGCCGGTGCGCGGCATGGCGGACAAGGTGCTGGCGGCCGTCGGCGTCGAGTCCACGGCCTCGGCCGTCGCGCGGCACTACGGTCCGGACCTGATCGACGGCTGGCTGGTCGACACGGTCGACGCGGCGCGGACCGCCGAGGTGGAGGCCGCCGGCATCCGCTGCCGGGCGGTCCCGCTGATGATGACCGACGTCCCGGCCACCGCGCGGATGGCGGCCGAGGCCCTGGCCCTGGCCGAGGAGGTGCGCGCGTGACGGAGGCTCCCTCCTACCGGGTGTGGGCCCTGCCCGGGCTGCCGGAGGTCCGGCCCGGTGACGACCTGGTCAAGCTGGTCGCCGCGGCGGCCACCGCCGAGGGGATGCCCGGGCTGGCCGACGGCGACGTGCTGCTCGTCACCTCCAAGATCGTCAGCAAGGCCGAGGGGCGGATCGCCGAGGCGCCCGACCGGGAGGCGGCGATCGACGCCGAGACGGTACGGCTGGTGGCCCGGCGCGGTGCGCTGCGCATCGTCGAGAACCGGCTCGGCCTCGTCATGGCCGCCGCGGGCGTCGACGCCTCCAATACCCCCGAGGGCACCATCCTGCTGCTGCCCGAGGACCCGGACGCCTCCGCCCGCGCGCTGCGCGCCGGACTCCGGGACACGCTCGGCGTGGACGTCGGCGTGATCGTCACCGACACCGCCGGGCGGCCCTGGCGCTCCGGGCTGACGGACATGGCCATCGGCGCGGCCGGGGTCCGCGTCCTGGACGACCTGCGCGGCGGTACGGACGCGCACGGCAACCCGCTGACGGCCACCGTCGTCGCCACCGCCGACGAACTCGCCGCCGCCGGCGACCTGGTGAAGGGCAAGGCGGCCGGGCTGCCGGTGGCGGTGGTCCGCGGCCTGCCGCACGTCGTGTCCGCCTCCGGGGACGCGACGGGCGCGCGGGAGCTCGTCCGCGCGGGCGCGGACGACATGTTCCGGCTGGGCACTTCCGAGGCCGTCCGGGAAGCAGTCCGCCTACGGCGCACCGTACGGGAGTTCACCGACGACCCGGTGGACCCGGGCGCCGTCCGCCGCGCGGTCGCCGCGGCCCTCACCGCGCCGGCGCCGCACCACACGACGCCCTGGCGCTTCGTCCTCCTGGAGTCCGAGGAGTCGCGCTCGCGGCTGCTCGACGCCATGCGCGACGCCTGGATCGCCGACCTGCGCGCCGACGGCCGCTCCGAGGAGAGCGTCGCCAAGCGCGTCCGCCGCGGCGACGTGCTGCGCAACGCGCCTTACCTGGTGGTGCCGTGCCTCGTCATGGACGGCTCCCACTCCTACCCCGACGCGCGGCGGAGCACGGCCGAGCGGGAGATGTTCGTCGTCGCCATGGGCGCCGGCGTCCAGAACTTCCTCGTCGCCCTGGCCTCGGAGCGGCTGGGGTCGGCGTGGGTGTCCTCCACCATGTTCTGCCGGGACGTCGTCCGTGACGTCCTGGACCTTCCGGCCGACTGGGATCCCATGGGCGCGGTGGCCGTTGGGCGGCCGGCGGGGGAGCCTCGGGAGCGGGCGGAGCGGGGGGTTGACGCTTTCGTGACGACGCGCTAGCGCTGCGCGCGGCCCGCCCACCC
>NZ_JBPQTX010000436.1:0-4744 GCF_051386555.1 Streptomyces sp. URMC 126 | reverse complement strand
GGCCAGGGCCCCCGCGCCCCCCGCCCGGCGCATCCCCGATACGACTACGAGCACTACAGCCGGCTCGCCGGCCCGCTCACCCGGCCGGGGGACGGTCCGTACACCGTGCGGTACCGCAGCCTGCTGGCCGACGAGCCGCACCGGATCCGGGCCGCGCTCCTGCTGGGCGCGGCCCCCGTCGTCTCCGTCGTCCTCCTCCTCTGGCTGCTCCAGCCCGCCCACTGGGTGCAGCGCGACCACGCCGGACCGCTGATGCGCGTCCTCGACCTGGTCATGCTGGTCTCCATCGGGCTGATCGAGCTCTTCCGCACGCTGAACGTCGTCTCCAACGCCCACGCCACGCTGGTCGCCCGCGACCCCATACCCGTCGTCCCCGAGACCGGCACCCGGGTCGCGTTCCTCACCTCGTTCGTGCCCGGCAAGGAGCCGATCGCGATGGTCACCCGCACCCTGGAGGCCGCGGTACGGGTCCGCCACCGGGGGCCGGTGCACGTCTGGCTCCTCGACGAGGGCGACGACCCCGAGGTCAAGGCGGTGTGCGCCCGGCTGGGGGTGCGCCACTTCACCCGCAAGGGGGTCGAGAAGTGGAACCGCCCCAAGGGCCCGCACCGGGCGAAGACCAAGCACGGCAACTACAACGCCTGGCTGGACGCCCACGGCGACGACTACGACTTCTTCGCCTCGGTGGACACCGACCACGTGCCGCTGCCCAACTTCCTGGAGCGCATGCTCGGTTACTTCCGTGACCCCAATGTCGCCTTTGTCGTTGGACCTCAGGTGTACGGGAACTACGACGCGACGGTCACCAAGGCCGCCGAGAGCCAGCAGTTCCTCTTCCATGCCCTCATCCAGCGCGCCGGCAACCGGTACGGCGCCCCCATGTTCGTCGGCACCAACAACGCGGTGCGGATCAGCGCCCTCAAGGGCGTCGGCGGCCTCTACGACTCGATCACCGAGGACATGGCCACCGGCTTCGAGCTCCACCGCCACCGCAATCCGGCCACCGGCCGCCGCTGGCGCTCCGTCTACACGCCGGACGTCCTCGCCGTCGGGGAGGGCCCCAACGCCTGGACGGACTTCTTCACCCAGCAGCTGCGCTGGTCGCGGGGCACCTACGAGACGATCCTCAGGCAGTACTGGAAGGGCCCCTTCACCCTGTCGCCCGGCACCTTCCTCAACTACACCCTGATGGTCATCTACTATCCGATGACCGCCGTCAACTGGATGCTCGGCGCCCTCAGTTGCACCCTCTTCCTGGGCCTGGGCGCGGCCGGCATCCAGATCGACTCACAGGTCTGGATGATGCTCTACAGCGACGCCGCCGCCCTCCAGATCGGCCTCTACATCTGGAACCGACGGCACAACGTCTCCCCCCACGAGCCCGAGGGCTCCGGCGGGGTCGCCGGCATGGTGATGTCCGCGCTCTCCGCGCCGGTCTACGCCCGCTCGCTGCTCGACGCGGTTCTGCGCCGCAAGAGCCGCTTCGTGGTGACCCCCAAGGGTGACTCCGCCAGCCCGGACACCCTCTTCGGCACCTTCCGCATCCATCTCTTCTTCCTACTGATCTTCGGCGGTTCGCTGATGGCCTCGTTCTTCCTCGGTCACAGCCATGCGGCGATGCGCACCTGGGCGGCCCTGGCCGTCGTCATCACGGTCGCGCCGATCGTCGCCTGGTGGTGGACCGCGCGCCACGGCACACAGCCCGAGGGAGCCCAGCCATGAGACTCCGCCCCCTGTCCGACCGCCGCTCCGGGCCCGTCATCGGGCGCCGCACCCGCCGGACGGCGGTGGGCGCGGCGGTGGTCCTCGCCCTGGCGGGCATGAACGGGCCGGCGATCTGGGGCTACGCCTCCGACCAGTACCACGAGTACAAGATCAACAAGCCGGAGTACAAGGCGAAGAACGGCCACTGGGACGTCGTGGACGTCCCGGACGAGTACCGGATCAACACCATCCACGCGGCGCTGCTGCAGACCGGCAAGGTGCTGCTGGTCGCCGGCTCGGGCAACAACGCCGCCAACTTCGCGGCGAAGACCTTCCGGACGGTCCTGTGGGACCCCGAGAAGAACACCTTCAAGAACATCCCCACCCCCAAGGACCTCTTCTGCGCCGGCCACACCCAGCTGCCGGACGGAAAGCTGCTGGTCGCGGGCGGTACCCAGCGCTACGAGAAGCTGGAGGGCGATGTCACCCGGGCCGGCGGCCTGATGGTCGTCCACAACGAGAACCCGGACAAGCCGATGACCTTCCCGGCCGGCACCCGGTTCACCGGGAAGCAGTCCGGCAAGTCCTTCGAGTCCAAGGACGCCGTCCTGGTGCCGCGCGCCAAGAAGGAGCAGGGCAAGGACGGCAAGGTCAAGGTCACCGTCAGCACCGCCCGGGTCTATGTGGAGGCGCTGGAGCAGGGCCAGGAGCACGCCACCGGCCTCACCGACAACTACCGCATCGAGGGCCTCAAGGGCGACGACAGCCGCAACTTCTACGGCATCGCCAACAAGCTGTCCTTCGACAAGAAGGACTTCCAGGGCATCAAGGACGCCTTCGAGTTCGACCCGGTCGCCGAGCGCTACGTCACCGTCGACCCGATGAACGAGGCCCGCTGGTACCCCACGCTGACCACCCTCCAGGACGGAAAGGTCCTCTCCGTCTCCGGTCTGGACGAGATCGGCCAGGTGGTCCCGGGGAAGAACGAGATCTACGACCCCAAGACCAAGAAGTGGACGTACCTGCCGAAGGAGCGGTTCTTCCCCACCTACCCCGCCCTCTTCCTCACCGACAAGGGCAAGATCTTCTACACCGGCTCCAACGCGGGCTACGGTCCGGCCGACAAGGGCCGTGAGCCCGGTGTGTGGGATCTGGGGAACAACTCCTTCATCCCGGTCCCCGGCATCAGCGACCCGGACGCCCTGGAGACCTCGATGTCCGTCCTGCTGCCCCCCGCCCAGGACCAGCGGTACATGGTCCTCGGCGGCGGCGGGGTCGGCGAGGACAAGAAGTCGACGGCGAAGACGCGCATCGTCGACCTGCACACCGAGCGCCCGCGCTTCCGGGACGGCCCCGACCTCTACGCCAAGGCCCGCTACCCCAGCAGTGTCATCCTGCCGGACGACACGGTCCTCACCACCAACGGCTCGGGCGACTACCGGGGCCGCAGCGCCTCCAACGTCCTCAAGGCCGAGATCTACGACCCCAAGGCCGACGCCTCCCACCGGGTGGCCGACCCGCTGGTGGGCCGCAACTACCACTCGGGCGCGCTGCTGCTGCCCGACGGACGGGTGATGACGTTCGGCTCGGACTCCCTCTTCCGGGACAAGGACAACACCCAGCCGGGCGTCTTCCAGCAGCAGATCGACCTGTACACCCCGCCGTACCTCTTCCGTAAGGGCGACCGGCCGGAGATCAAGGACACCGACCGGCGGACCGTGAAGCTCGGTGACAAGACGACCTACCGGATCGCCTCCGCCCACGGCGTCGCCAAGGCCCGGCTGCTCCGCCCGGGTTCGTTCACCCACGTCACCAACATCGAGCAGCGGTCGATCGCGCTGGACCTCAAGAAGGAGGGGACGGACCGTTTCACCGTGGCCCTCCCGAAGGACCCGTCCCTGGTGCCGCCCGGGTGGTACATGGTCATGGTGCTGGACGAGCGGGGCGTCCCGTCGAAGGCGGCCTGGGTGAAGGTGCCGACGGCGGAGAAGAAGGACGACGAGAAGAAGGACGAAAAGAAGGACGAGGACAAGGAGGAGAAGAAGGACTGAGCGCCGGGCAGCCGGCCGACGCAGCGGCCGCCCGGGAACGTCCCGGGAGCGGAGTCCGACGCCGCCGGCGGGCTCAGGAGTGCGCGTTCCGCGCCAGTTCCAGGGCGTACGTCTCCCACCACTCGCCCGCGTCGGGGCCACCCTTGCAGGCTCCGTCAGACTCTCCTGGCCGCTTGACCCACAGATAGGCGTCGACCAGCCGGTCGCCGGTGCGGGTGGTCGGCGGTTCGCCGAGCGCCCGTCCCGAGGGGTTGCACCAGGCCTTCTCGTGGTCGCCGCCGGAGAGCGGCCCGTTCCCGTTGCGGCTGGTGTCGATGACGAAGTGCTTGTAGCCCACCAGCGCCGAGAGGGCGTGCCCGTACTCCTTGCTGGCCTGGGTGGTCTGGAAGTTGCTGACGTTGAGCGCGAAGCCGTCCGCCCGGTCGATGCCCGCGCGGCGCAGCGGCTCGGCCATCCGGTCGGCCGGGGTGACCCAGCTGGGGTTGCCGGCGTCCAGGTAGACCTTGGTGCGCGGCAGCGCCTTCAGCCGGCGGACGGCCTCCTTGAGCAGCGCGTACCGCTCCTCGTGGAACTGCTGGGGCGTACAGCCGTCCTCCATGTGCGGCAGCGCGTCGGGTTCCAGGATCACGGTGGCGCTGCGGTCGCCGATGCCGCTCGCCGCGCGGTCCAGCCAGGCGCGGTAGGAGTCGCCGTCGGCGGCGCCGCCCTGGGAGTACTGGCCGCAGTCGCGGTGCGGGATGTTATAGAGGACGAGGAGGGCGTCGCGGTCGGCCCTGGCCGCCGCCTCGGTGAAGCCGCGGGTCTGGCTCTCGGGATCGTCGACGCCGATCCACTCGGCGACCGGCTGCTGGGCGATCTTCGCGATCAGCCGGGCCTCCTGCTCCTTGCCGGCGCTGCGGAGCCGGGCGGCCTGCCGGGCGGCGTTGCCGTTGGGGTTGACCCAGAACGGGGAGTGGTCCCGGGGGAGCTGGGAGGGGGACGCGGTGGGC
>NZ_JBPQTX010000435.1:0-4753 GCF_051386555.1 Streptomyces sp. URMC 126 | reverse complement strand
CCCCCCCCCCCCCCCCCCCCCCCCCCCCCCCCCCCCCCCGAAACGGTGAGAGGGCGGGACCGGGGCACCCCACCCCCGGTGGCAAACCGTCCGCATCGCGGACCGCCCTTTTCCCGTCCCGACGCGCTGTGCCATACTCACCGCCAGGTCACGAGTGACAGCGACACAGGCCCCGGCCCGCTGTCCGGCAACCCTCCGTCCGTGGCGGGGTGCCCCGGGTGATGACCGGGCCGCAGGCAGTGAGGTCTGCGGCAAGCGCGGATCCCTCGCCAGGGATCCTGGTCGTCGAGGGAGTTTCTTCCGTGATCCAGCGAATGCGCTAGGGCCGAGAGCCCCTTCTCCGCGCCTCGTCCCTTCCTCTTCTCCTGCGCCGCCGTCGCGCGCAGTCGATTCGGCCTGCCTTCCACGGGAGTTCGTCATGTCCTCCGCCGTTTCCGTCGCCGCCCCCGCCCCCGCCGCCGCCGTCGTCTCCGGCCCCGTGCCGTCCCTGCCGCTGCCCGTCCTCGGCCGGGACGTCCGCGTTCCCGTCGCCGGCGGTGGTGAAGTCCCCTACGCCGCCCTCGACTACGCGGCGAGCGCGCCCGCCCTGCAGCGGGTGTGGGACGACGTCGCGGCGTACGCGCCGTACTACGGCAGCGTGCACCGGGGGGCCGGGTACCTCTCGCGGCTCTCCACCGAACTGTTCGAGAACAGCCGGGCGACGGTCGCCGAGTTCCTCGGCTGCCGCGCGGACGACCAGGTGGTCTTCACCCGTTCGACCACCGACTCGCTCAACCTCCTCGCCGCGGCCCTGCCCGCCGGCACCCGGGTGTTCGTCTTCGAGACCGAGCACCACGCGGCCCTGCTGCCCTGGGCACGCCGTGCCGCGGCCGGCGAGGCGCCCGTCACCTGGCTGGACGCTCCGCGCAGCCCGGCGCAGGCCGTCGAGACGCTGGAACGGGCGCTCGCCGCGCGGGAGCCGTACGACCCGGCGCTGGTCTGCGTGACGGGCGCGTCCAACGTGACGGGCGAGGTGTGGCCCGTCCGCGAACTCGCCGCCGCCGCCCACGCGCACGGCGCCCGGATCGTCCTCGACGCGGCGCAGCTCGCGCCGCACCGCGCGGTCGACATCCGCGAACTGGACGTCGACTGGGTCGCCTTCTCCGGCCACAAGCTGTACGCGCCGTTCGGCGCAGGGGTGTTGGCCGGCCGCACCGACTGGCTGCGGGCGGCCGAGCCGTACCTCGCGGGCGGCGGCGCGACGCGCAGCGTGCGGCGGAACGGGGCCGGATCGGCGCCGGACGTGGAGTGGGACGAGGGCGTCGCCCGGCACGAGGCCGGGTCCCCGAACGTGATCGGCGCCCACGCGGTGGCCTCCGCCTGCCGGGCGCTGACGGAGGCGGGCTTCGAGCGCCTCGTCGCCCGGGAGGAGGCCCTGCTCACGCGGCTGCGCGCGGGGCTCGCCGCGGTGCCCGGGGTCCGGGTGCTTTCCCTGTTCGGGGACGATGCGCCCCGGGTGGGGGTCGTGTCGTTCGTCGTCGACGGGTGGGAGAGCTCGGCGCTGGCGGCGGCGCTCTCCGCCGAGTACGGGATCGGGGTGCGGGACGGGTTGTTCTGCGCTCATCCGCTCGTGCGAGCGCTTCTTCCCGAGGGGTCGGCCGTGCGTGTGAGCTTTGGTGTCGGGACGCCTGACGAGCACATCGAGCGGTTTGTGGGGGCGGTGGGGGAGTTGGCGCGGCGGTAGCCCTGCGGGCGCTGTTCTCAAACGCCGGACGGGCTGAAGTGCGCGCCCAGGGCGGCACTATCCAGCCCGTCCGGCGTTTGAGGACGAGCGGCGGAGCCGCGAAAGCGGGGTCTGGGGCGGCAGCCCCAGGAATCGGCGAAGGGGTGGGACCGGGGCACCAGCCCGCCGCAGGCGCCCCGCGGAGCGCCTAGCTGTCGAGCCCGATCGCGAACGCCGCCTCCAGATCGTGCTGCGAGTACGTACGGAACGCGATGTGCGTCTCCGTCGACGCGACCCCCGGAATCTTGCTGATCCGCCCCGGAATGACCTCCGCGAGATCATCGTGCCGAGCCACCCGCACCATCGCGATGAGGTCGTACGCCCCGGTCACGGAGAACACCTCGCTCACCCCTTCCAGCGCGGCGAGCTGTTCGGCGATCTCGGGGATCCGGTCCACGTCCGTCTTGATGAGCACGATCGAGGTGATCACGTCGTTCTGTCTCCTTCGGTGGACCCGGCCGCGTCGTTCACGGGGGATTTCACTCTAACCGGCCGTTCCCGGCACACCCATGCGAAGCCGAAGCCGAGGGCGAAGCCCACGACGTGGGCCAGGTAGGCGACGCCGGGGCGGTCGTCGGGGGCGCCGACGCCGGGCCACTGGAGGGCGAACCAGAAGAGGAGGACGGCCCAGGCGGGGAAGCGGAGGGGGAGGAAGAAGAGGAACGGGAAGAGGCTGGTCACCCGGGCCCGCGGGAAGAGGTGGAGGAAGGCCCCGAGGATTCCGGAGATGGCTCCGGAGGCCCCGACGAGCGACTGGGCGGAGTGGGCGTGCACGGCCGCGTAGCCGAGCAGGGCGAGGAAGCCGGTGACGACGTAGCACAGGGCGAAGGAGAGCCGGCCCAGGCGTTCCTCGGTCATCGCCCCGAAGACGTGGAGGAAGAGCATGTTGCCGAGCAGATGCAGCCAGTTGCCGTGCACGAAGAGGGCGGTGAACGGGGTGGTCAGGGAGCCGGGCAGCCCGTGCCAGAGCTCGTCCGGCACCACTCCCCAGCGCGCGAAGTAGGCCGTCTGCGCGGCGGCCAGGTCGGGGCCCGTGCCGTAGGAGGGATCGAGGCCGGACGCCGGACCGATGAGGAAGACCACGCAGCAGGTGGCCAGAACGGTGCGGGTGACCCAGGGGGTGCGGGGCCGGTCCCGCCGCACTGCCTTTACGATCATGGGCAGATCATGGCGTACCGGGGCAAGCGGTACGGAGAGCCTCGCCGGTCGCTCCGGCTCGTGCCGGTCCCCACCCGCCACGGGGCGGGCAGGCCGTAGGGTTACGAACGAACGCCCCGCACCCCGCATGCCATGAACAGGACGGACACCACCCATGGACGTTCCCCGGCCGGCCGTCGCCACCCGGCGGCACCGTACCCCGGGCGGGTTCCCCGCACGCCCCGGCGTGGCCCGCGCGGCCGTCGCGGCGGGACGAGGGAGGGAACGGGTGGCGGTCGGTGGGACGATCGGACCGGTGCGTCGCGGCGGGAGCGACGTGAGGGACGGGATCGGACCGGTGGATCGTCCGGGGACGAGCTGAGGAACGGAGCGGACACGCGTGGTGGAGCACACGGACGACGAGGAGACGGCCGGTGAGGACGGCCGGGCCGACGGCGTCGGCGAGGTGCTCGACCGCCCGTTGCCCGAGGGCATCCGGCGCCGCGTCATCGGTCTCGTCGCCGAGGCGTTCGGCGGTCTGACGGTCGCCGAACTCCCCGCGCAGCTACGCCAGTACGCCCGTTTCACCCCCGCCCGCCGGGCCAAGTTCGCCGGCAACGCCATGGCCGCGGCCGTCGAGACCGACACCGCGTTCCGGCAGCGGGTCTCGGCCAGGCTGCGCGAGACCGGCTCCGAGCTGGCCCGGGCCCTGGAGGCCGGGTCGCCGCCCGCCGCCGCGGATCCCGAGGACGTGGCGGCCATGGCCTTCGTACTGCGCCCGCCCGGTTGGGTGAAACTGGTCACCGCCGCCGGCGAGGAGGCCCAGCGGGCCAGCGCCGAGCGGGCCGGCGAGGAGGCCCAGCGCGAACTGCGGCAGCTCCGCGACGAGCTCGCCCGGGTACGCGGCGAGGCCCGCGCCGAGGCCGAACGGGCCCGCGCCGAGCTGGAGACCGTCCGCAAGGAGGGCGAAGGGCTGCACCGCAAGCTGCGCAGCGCCCTCAACGACGTGCGGCGCGGCGAGGCGGCGCTGCGCAAGGCCCACGGGGAGCTGGAGACCCTGCGGTCGGAGGCCGCCGCCGAACTGGCGGCCGCCCTGGGCGAGACCCGGCGCGTCAAGGCGCGGCTCGCGGAGGCCGAGGCCGCCCTGGAGGCGAGCCGCCGGGCGGTCCGCGAGGGCCGCAGCGTCGAGGACATGCGGCTGCGGCTGCTGCTCGACACCGTCCTGGACGCCGCCCAGGGGCTCCGCCGCGAACTGGCCCTGCCCCCCACCTCCGTCCACCCCGCCGACCTGGTCGACGCGGTGGAGCCGGGCCGGATGACCCCCAAGGACATCGCGGCGCGGGCCCTGTCGGAGACCGACCCCGCCCTGCTCGACCAGCTCCTCGCCCTGCCGCAGGCGCACCTGGTGGTGGACGGCTACAACGTCACCAAGACCGGCTATCCGACGATGCCGTTGGACAAGCAGCGGCTGCGGCTGCTGGGCGGGCTGTCCATGCTCGCCGCCCAGACCGGCGCGGAGATGACGTGCGTCTTCGACGGCGCGGAGCTGGCCGCTCCGGTGTTGCTCGCTCCGCCTCGGGGCGTGCGGGTGCTTTTCAGCAAGCCGGGTGTGACGGCGGACGAGCTGATCCGTCAGCTTGTCCGGGCGGAGCCGCCCGGGCGGCCCGTGGTCGTGGTCTCCACCGACCGGGAGGTGGCCGACGGGGTCGCCAAGGCGGGGGCCCGGCCGGTGGCTTCGGCGTTGCTCTTGCGCCGGCTGGCGCGGACTTGAGCCCCAGTCCCGCCCCTTCGCCGTTTCCTGGGGGCTGCGCCCCCAGACCCCCGCTTTCGCGGCTTCGCCGCTCGTCCTCAAAC
>NZ_JBPQTX010000434.1:0-4760 GCF_051386555.1 Streptomyces sp. URMC 126 | reverse complement strand
CAGGACCCCTGCCCGCCCGGCTCCCCCTGCCCAAAGCTCATGGGGCGCATCGTAGACCGGCGGACGCCGGGTGTCGCCGGGTGCGCCGGGCGCTGTCGGCGGTGCGCGCCACGCCCGGTAAACCGGTTGGTGGCGGTCCGGAATGCCGACACAATGCGTCGCATGGGACACGTCGAGGTGGCGCACGTCGAGTACTTCCTGCCGGATGGTCGGCCGTTGCTGGGCGATGTGTCCTTCCGGGTCGGTGAAGGGGCGGCCGTCGCGCTGGTCGGGGCCAACGGGGCCGGGAAGACGACGCTGCTGCGGCTGATCGCGGGGGAGATCCGGCCGCACGGGGGGACGGTCACCGTCGGCGGCGGGCTGGGCGTGATGCCGCAGTTCGTGGGGTCCGTACGGGACGAGCGGACGGTGCGCGACCTGCTGGTGTCGGTGGCGCCGCCGCGTATCCGGGAGGCCGCCGCGGCCGTCGACCGGGCCGAGCTCGCGATCATGGAGCGGGACGACGAGGCCGCGCAGGTGGCGTACGCGCAGGCGCTGTCCGACTGGGCCGAGGCGCGCGGCTACGAGGCCGAGACCGTCTGGGACATGTGCACGATGGCCGCGCTGGGCATCCCCTATGAGAAGGCGCAGTGGCGGCAGGTGCGCACGCTCTCCGGGGGTGAGCAGAAGCGCCTGGTGCTGGAGTCGCTGTTGCGCGGCACCGACGAGGTGCTGCTGCTGGACGAGCCGGACAACTACCTGGACGTCCCCGGCAAGCGTTGGCTGGAGGAGCGGCTCCGCGAGACGCGGAAGACCGTGCTGTTCGTCTCCCACGACCGGGAGCTGCTCGCCCGCGCCGCCGAGAAGATCATCAGCGTGGAGCCCAGCCCCGCCGGGTCCGAGGTGTGGGTGCACGGCGGCGGCTTCGCCACCTACCACGAGGCCCGCGCCGAGCGGTTCGAGCGGTTCGAGGAGCTGCGCAGGCGCTGGGACGAGAAGCACGCCCAGCTGAAGAAGCTCGTCCGGGACATGCAGCAGTACGCGGCCCGCAGCGACGAGATGGCCTCCCGCTACCAGGCGGCCAAGACCCGGCTGCGGAAGTTCGAGGAGGCCGGGCCGCCGCCGGAGCCGCCGCGCCGGCAGGACATCCGGATGCGGCTGGCCGGCGGGCGCACCGGCGTGCGGGCCGTCACCTGTAGGCGGCTGGAGCTCACCGGGCTCATGAAGCCGTTCGACCTGGAGGTCTTCTACGGGGAGCGGGTCGCCGTGCTCGGGTCGAACGGCTCCGGGAAGTCGCACTTCCTGCGGCTGCTGGCCGGGGAGCCGGTGGCGCACGAGGGCGAGTGGAAGCTGGGGGCGCGGGTGGTCCCCGGGCACTTCGCCCAGACCCACGCCCACCCCGAGCTGCTCGGCCGCACCCTCGTCGACATCCTGTGGACGGAGTACGCCAAGGACCGGGGCGGGGCGATGTCCGCGCTGCGCCGCTACGAGCTGGAGCGCCAGGGCGACCAGCGGTTCGAGCGGCTCTCCGGCGGGCAGCAGGCCCGTTTCCAGATCCTGCTGCTGGAGCTGGCGGGCACCACGGCGCTGCTGCTGGACGAGCCCACGGACAACCTGGACCTGGAGAGCGCGGAGGCGTTGCAGAAGGGGCTGGAGGCGTACGAGGGGACGGTGCTGGCCGTCACGCATGATCGCTGGTTCGCGCGTGCGTTCGATCGATTCCTGGTCTTCGGAGCGGACGGGCGGGTGCGGGAGGCGGCCGAGCCGGTGTGGGACGAGGGGCGGGTCGCGCGGGCGCGGTGAGGTGGCGGGGCGGCCGGGGTGCTCCCGGGCGGTCGGGCGCGGTGAGGACGGTCGTTCGGGGCGGGTGCGCCCGTTGGTGGGACCATGTGTTTTGACCCCGTGGGTGGCCGCCCGGTACTCTACGAGTTCGTTATGCGTATTGGCTTGGTCGTTCTCACGCGAGGGGCCCTTACGCTTGTCCGTCAGGCCGATCGCCGGCGGTCGGCACACGGGTTGCGTCCCCGTTGTGCGGCCAAGCTCGCGCGATCGTCCCATGCGGACCGTGTCAGGACCCACACTCACTGAAGAAGCGAAGGCTACGACCGTGCGTACGTTCAGCCCCAAGCCCGGCGATGTCCAGCGCCAGTGGCACATCATCGACGCGCAGGACGTCGTCCTGGGCCGTCTGGCCTCCCAGGCCGCCTCCCTGCTGCGCGGCAAGCACAAGCCCGTGTACGCCCCGCACATGGACATGGGTGACTTCGTCGTCATCATCAACGCCGACAAGGTTCACCTGTCCGGCAACAAGAAGACCCAGAAGATGGCGTACCGCCACTCTGGCTTCCCGGGTGGTCTGCGCTCCGTCCGTTACGACGAGCTGCTCGACAAGAACCCCGAGAAGGCCGTCGAGAAGGCGATCAAGGGCATGCTGCCCAAGAACTCCCTCGGCCGTCAGATGCTCTCGAAGCTGAAGGTCTACTCGGGCGACCAGCACCCGCACGCCGCCCAGCAGCCGCAGCCGTTCGAGATCACCCAGGTCAAGCAGGGCTAAGTCCCGGCCACCGCCGAACCAGAAAGTCTGAGGAGAATCGTGGCTGAGACCACCGCCGAGATGCCGGTCGAGGGCGTCGAGGAGTACACCACCGAGACCGAGGTCGTGGAGTCGGAGTACACCTCCGAGTCCCTCGCGTCCCGCTTCGGCGACCCGCAGCCGGCCGCCGGCCTGGGCCGTCGCAAGAACGCCATCGCCCGTGTCCGGATCGTTCCGGGCTCCGGCAAGTGGAAGATCAACGGTCGCACCCTTGAGGACTACTTCCCCAACAAGGTGCACCAGCAGGAAGTCAACGAGCCCTTCAAGGTGCTCGAGCTCGACGACCGCTACGACGTCATCGCCCGCATCTCGGGTGGCGGCGTCTCCGGCCAGGCCGGCGCCCTGCGCCTCGGCGTGGCCCGTGCCCTCAACGAGGCCGACGTCGACAACAACCGCGGCCCGCTGAAGAAGGCCGGCTTCCTCAAGCGCGACGACCGTGCGGTCGAGCGCAAGAAGGCCGGTCTCAAGAAGGCCCGCAAGGCTCCGCAGTACAGCAAGCGCTAATCCGGCGGTTCGCTGCTTCTGCTCGAACGCCCCGGCGGCACGATCCGTGCTGCCGGGGCGTTCGGCTATGCATCACCCGTACGGGTCAGGGGTCACTCGTACGGGCCACTCGGGGCGGGTACCCCGTATACCTGGGAGACTTCGGTCACCTGGCGGCAACGCTTTGGCCCAGGGCTCGTCACCTCAAGTACAAGGCTCAAGGACAAGGGGCTCCCTCCGGGACCCCGCACTCCCGCGTTTTTCGGAGGACACCAGTGGGACGACTCTTCGGTACGGACGGTGTGCGCGGCGTCGCCAACGCCGATCTGACGGCCGAGCTCGCGCTCGGCCTGTCGGTCGCCGCGGCGCACGTGCTCGCCGAGGCGGGGACGTTCGAGGGCCATCGCCCGGTGGCGGTGGTGGGCCGCGACCCGCGGGCGTCCGGGGAGTTCCTGGAGGCCGCCGTGGTGGCCGGACTGGCCAGCGCGGGCGTGGACGTCCTGCGCGTCGGCGTGCTGCCGACGCCCGCCGTCGCGTACCTGACCGGCGCGCTCGGCGCCGACCTCGGAGTCATGCTCTCCGCCAGCCACAACGCGATGCCCGACAACGGGATCAAGTTCTTCGCCCGCGGCGGCCACAAGCTCGCCGACGAGCTGGAGGACCGCATCGAGCGGACGTACCGGGCGCACGCCACCGGCGAGCCCTGGGACCGGCCCACCGGGGCCGGCGTCGGCCGCGTCCGCGACTACGACCAGGGCTTCGACAACTACGTCGCCCACCTGATCGGCGTCCTGCCGAACCGTCTCGACGGCCTCAAGGTCGTCATCGACGGCGCGCACGGCGCGGCCTCCCGCGTCTCGCCCGAGGCGTTCTCCCGGGCCGGCGCCGAGGTCGTCACCATCGGCACCGACCCCGACGGCCTCAACATCAACCACGAGTGCGGCTCCACGCACCTGGACAAGCTGCGGGCCGCGGTCGTCGAGCACGGCGCGGATCTCGGTGTCGCGCACGACGGCGACGCCGACCGGTGCCTGGCCGTCGACGCGACCGGTGCCGAGGTCGACGGCGACCAGATCCTGGCGGTTCTCGCGCTCGCGATGCGCGAGGCGGGGTCGCTGCGGAAGAACACCGTCGTCGCCACCGTCATGTCCAACCTGGGCTTCAAGCTGGCCATGGAGCGGGAGGGCGTCCAGCTCGTCCAGACCGCGGTCGGCGACCGCTACGTCCTGGAGGAGATGAAGGCCAACGGCTTCGCCCTCGGCGGCGAGCAGTCCGGGCACGTCATCGCCCTCGACCACGCGACGACCGGTGACGGGACGCTGACCGGGCTGATGCTGGCGGCTCGCGTCGCGGCCTCGGGGCGGTCGCTGCGGGAGCTCGCGGGTGTGATGGAGCGGCTGCCTCAGGTGCTCATCAACGTCCGGGACGTCGACAAGTCTCGGGTCGGGTCTTCGCAGGAGCTTGCCGAGGCCGTGGCCGACGCGGAGCGGGAGCTGGGGGCTACCGGGCGGGTGCTGCTGCGGTCTTCGGGGACCGAGCCGCTGGTGCGGGTGATGGTGGAGGCTGCTGATATCGAGCAGGCTCGGGCTGTGGCTCAGCGGCTTGCCGATGTGGTGAAGTCGGCGCTCGGGTAGTTCGTCCGGGTGCTGGTGGGTGGGCGGGATGGGGGGGTGCCCCTGTCCCGCCCCTTCCCGTTTCTTGCGGG
>NZ_JBPQTX010000433.1:0-4766 GCF_051386555.1 Streptomyces sp. URMC 126 | reverse complement strand
CCTCCTCCCTCACCCCCTCACCCCCGTCAACGAAAGGCCGCCCCATGACAACGATGCCCGTCAGCGGCGTCACCCCGGTCCCCGAGGCGGACGCCTCGCACGGCCGCGACGGCGCCGACCTCGTCCTGCGCAACGCGAAGGTCTTCACCGGCGACCCCGGCCGCCCCGCGGCCACCGCCCTCGCCGTGCGCGACGGCCGGGTCGTGGCGGTCGGTGACGACCGGGACGTCGCGCGGTACGTCCACGCCCGGACGAGGGTGGTGGACGCCCTGGGCCGCCGGGTCGTTCCCGGGCTCAACGACTCGCACTTGCATGTCATCCGCGGCGGCCTCAGCTACGTCCTCGAACTGCGCTGGGACGGCGTCCCCTCCCTGCGGCAGGCGCTCGCCATGCTGCGGGAGCAGGCCGGCCGGACGCCCAAGGGGCAGTGGATACGGGTGGTGGGCGGCTGGTCGGCGGACCAGTTCGCCGAGCGCCGGCTGCCGACCCCCGCCGAACTCACCGCCGCCGCACCGGACACGCCCGTCTTCGTCCTGCACCTCTACCAGTCCGCGATCCTCAACCGCGCGGCCGTCCGCGCCGCGGGCATCACCCGCGACACCCCCGACCCGCGTGGCGGTCAGATCGTCCGCGACCGGAACGGCGATCCCAACGGCGTCCTGCTCGCCGCGCCCAGCGCCCTGATTCTCTACTCGACGCTGGCGGCCGCGCCCACTCTGGACGAGGCCGGACGGCGTACGTCCACGCGGCACTTCCTGCGGGAGCTGAACCGGTTCGGCCTGACCTCCGCCATCGACGCGGCGGGCGGCTTCCAGAACTTCCCGGACGACTACGCCACCGTCATCGACCTGGCCCGCGCCGGCGAGCTCTCCCTCCGGATCGCCTACCACCTCTTCCCGCAGACCGCCGGACAGGAACTCGCCGACCTGCGCCGCTGGGTGGAGACCGTCCGGCCGGACGAGGGCGACGAGTGGCTCCGCCTCAACGGCGCCGGCGAGAACCTCACCTGGGCCGCGGCCGACTTCGAGAACTTCGCCGAGCCGCGGCCCGAGCTCGCCGCGGACTACGAGGGCGAGTTCGAGCGGGCCGTCCGGCTGCTGGCGGAACACGGCTGGGGCTTCCGGCTGCACGCCACCTACGACGAGACGATCCGCCGCGACCTGGCGGTCTTCGAGAAGCTGGCGGCCGAGGGCCTGTTCCCGGCCGGCAGCCGCTGGTTCTTCGACCACGCGGAGACCGCCTCCCCGGAGAGCCTGGACCGCATCGCCGCCCTGGGCGGCGGCGTGAGCGTGCAGAACCGCATGTCGTTCCAGGGCCGGGTGTTCGCCGAACGGTACGGGGCCGAGGCCGCCGCCCGGACGCCGCCCGTCAAGGAGATGCTGGAACGCGGGCTTCCGGTGGCGGCCGGCACCGATGCCACCCGTGTCTCCTCCTACAACCCGTGGGTCGCCCTGCACTGGCTGGTGACCGGACGCACCGTCGGCGACCTGGCCCTCTACCCGCCGGACCGGCTCCTCTCCCGCGAGACCGCGCTCGCCCTCTACACCCGCGCGGGGGCCCGCATGACCGGCGAGGAGGACGTCAAGGGTGTCCTGAGGGAGGGATTCCTCGGCGACTTCGCCGTCCTCAGCCACGACTACCTCAGCGTCCCGGCCGGTGACATCCCGCACATCGAGTCGGTCCTGACCGTCGTCGGCGGCCGGATCGTCTACGCGGCGGCGGAGTACGAGGGGCTGGACGAGGCTCTGCCCCCGGTACGGCCGGAGTGGAGCCCGGTGGCGCACTTTGGCGGTTACCACGCCGCACCAGTTCCCGGTGGCGCGGGCGGCAGCGCGGGGGTACGGCAGGCGGGCCTGCTCGCGGAGGCCGTGGCCGCGTCGGAGCAGCACCGCCTGTGGCGGGTCGCCCGCGGCGCCGGTACCGCGCCGGCCCCCGCCGCCTTCGATCCGTGCTTCCACCTCTGAGCGCCGGTACGCGTCCGCCTCCGGCCCACTGCCGGGGCGCCGGCGACACCCGCCCTCGGCACCGGTGTGCAGCGTCGGAACACCGCCGGCCGCTCACGGTCAACTCCCGCCGCTCCGACGCCCGTAGCGTCGTCTCGCCGGCGGAAACCGCGGTCGGTTCCCCGGGAAGCCGACCGCACCCCTCCCACCCACGCACCACCCACGGAAAGGGACCACCATGGTCGACTTCGACGCCGTCCGAGCCGTGCCCGGCAGCGACCTCCTCACGCCCGACAACGCGATGATGCTGTTCGTGGACCACCAGCCGCAGATGTTCTTCGGCGCGGGCAGCGCCGACCGGGCCGGGGTCGTCAACGCCACCGTCGGACTGGCCAAGGCCGCCCGCGTCTTCGGCGTTCCCGTCGTCCTGTCCACCGTCGCCGCCGAGTCGTTCTCGGGCCCCCTGCTGCCGCAGCTCCGCGAGGTGTTCCCGGAGCAGGAGATCGTCGACCGCACCTCCATGAACGCCTGGGAGGACGAGGCCCTGGTCGAGGCCGTCAAGGCCACCGGCCGTACCAAGATCGTCCTGTCCGGGCTGTGGACCGAGGTCTGCCTCGTCATGCCCGCGCTGTCGGCGCTCGCCCAGGGCTACGAGGTCTACGTCGTCGCCGACGCCTCGGCCGGGGTGACCCCCGCCGCGCACGAGCACGCTCTGCGGCGGATGGCGGCCGCCGGGGCCGTCCCCGTCACCTGGCTCCAGGTCCTGCTGGAGCTCCAGCGCGACTGGGCCCGCACGGAGACGTACGCCGCCACCACCCAGGTGGTCAAGGAGCACGGCGGCGCCTACGGCCTGGGCCTCGTCTACGCCCACGCGATGGTCGACCCGCACGCCGCGGGCTGACCACGGACACGGCCTCAGGCCGCCGGCCGACACCGGCCTGAGGCGCGGCTCCGGCCCCCCTCCGGAACCCTTCCGGGAGCCGGAGCCGTTCCGGCAGCCGCCGTGGGCGGACCCGCCCCGGGAACCGGCACTGCCTCCCGGAAAACGAGATGCGCCACCCGCGCACCATCCGTTACCGTGACCGTATGTCTACGCCCCGAATTTCCTAGCCGAGGACCCGCTTCCACGCCAGAAGTGTGTCCTTGAGCTTATTCGGAGCGTTACCTCATGATGACCGTCCGCGGTGTCGAGCTGCGCGCGGGTGCGCGGCTGCTGCTGTCCGACATCTCCTTCACCGTCTCCCCCGGCGATCGCGTCGGCCTGGTCGGCCGTAACGGCGCGGGGAAGACCACCCTGCTGACCGCCCTGGCGGGCCGGGCACGTCCCGCCGCCGGGAGTGTGACCACCACCGGCCCGGTCGGGTTCCTCGCGCAGGACTCCCGTGCCGCCGATCCCGACGTGACTGTGACCGACCGGATCCTGTCCGCGCGCGGTCTCGACCGCGCCGTGAGCGCGCTGCGGAGCGCGGAGGCCGCGATGGCCGGCGCCGCCGGGCCCGCCGCGCTGGAGCGGGCGATGCGGGCGTACGCCCGCGCCGAGGCGGCCTTCCAGGCCGGCGGCGGGTACGCGGCCGAGGCGGAGGCCGCCCGGGTGGCGGCCGGTCTCGGCCTGCCGGACGACGTACTGGGCCGGCCCGTGGGCACTCTGTCCGGCGGGCAGCGGCGCCGGGTGGAGCTCGCCCGCATCCTGTTCGCCGGCCACGGCGGCACCCTGCTGCTCGACGAGCCGACCAACCACCTCGACGCCGACTCCGCCGCCTGGCTGCGCGACTTCCTCCGCGACCACCAGGGCGGACTCGTCGTGATCAGCCACGACACCGGCCTGCTGGCCGCCGTCGTCAACCGCGTGTTCCACCTGGATCCGGCCCGGGCGACGATCGACGTCCACAACACCGGCTGGGACACCTACCTGGCCCAGCGGGAGGCCGACGAGCGGCGCCGGGCCCGGGAGCGGGCGAACGCCGAGCGGAAAGCCGCCGCCCTGCACGCGCAGGCGGACCGGATGAAGGCCCGGTCCGCCACCGCCACCATGGCCCGGAGCATGAACCGGCGCGCCGACCGCATGCTGGCCGAGCTGGAGCCGGCCCGGCGGACGGAGAAGACCGCGCGGATCCGGCTGCCGGAACCGGCGCCGTGCGGCCGGGTGCCGCTCGGCGCGATCAGCCTGACCAAGTCCTACGGCGGCCGTCCCGTCCTCGACGGGGTGGACCTCGCCGTGGACCGGGGCAGCCGCCTGGTGGTCCTCGGGCTCAACGGCGCGGGCAAGACCACGCTGCTGCGCGTCCTGGCCGGCGAGGTGGCGCCGGACGCGGGCCGGGTCGTGCGCGGACACGGGCTGCGGCTGGGCTACTTCGCCCAGGAGCACGACACCCTCGACCCCGCCCACACGGTCGTCCGGCACCTCGCGACCGCCGCGCCGCACCTGTCGGACGGCGAACTGCGGGGCGTGCTCGGGGCGTTCCTGTTCACCGGGGACGACGCGGACAAGCCCGTCGGAGTGCTGTCCGGCGGCGAGAAAACGCGCCTGGCGCTGGCCGGGCTGGTCCACTCCGGCGCCAACGTGCTGCTGCTGGACGAGCCCACCAACAACCTCGACCCCGCCTCCCGCACCGAGGTCCTGGCCGCCGTCGGCTCCTACCCGGGCGCGGTCGTCATGGTCACCCACGACGAGGGCGCCATCGACGCCCTCCGCCCGGACCGCGTCCTGCTTCTGCCGGACGCGGACGAGGACTTGTGGAGTGAGGAGTACCGGGAGCTCGTAGCGCTGTCTTGAGGGGGCGGCCGGGGCGGGGCAGGGCGGACGGCAGGTCCGCCCCCCCCCCC
>NZ_JBPQTX010000432.1:0-4765 GCF_051386555.1 Streptomyces sp. URMC 126 | reverse complement strand
GTGCGTGGGGCGTTGGGGGCGAGCAGGGGGGCGTCCCCCGTGAGTGACGGCCTCGGCTCGCCGCGGGCCTCAGACCCGTACCCCCGCGGCCGCCGCGACCAGCCCCCGGACCAGGCGCAGGTCGTCCCGGACCTCCGGGTGCCACTGGACGCCGACGGCGAACCGGCCGTCGCCGGAGGGAAGTTCCAGCGCCTCGATGGTGCCGTCCTCGGCGTGGGCCGAGGCGAGGAGACCGCGGCCGAGCTGGGCGACGCCCTGGTGGTGATGGGTGGCGACGTCGACCGGGACGGGCATCAGACGGGCCGTCAGGGTGCCGGGGACCATCTCTACGAGGTGGTCGGCGAAGGTGCCGACGCGGGGGTTGTGGCCCTTGTGGCCCACGGTTTCCGGGAGGTGCTGGTTGAGGGTGCCGCCGGCGTGGACGTTCATCAGCTGCATGCCCCGGCAGACGCCCAGCACCGGGATGCCGCGCCGCAACGCCGCGTCCAGGAGCGCCAGTTCCCACAGGTCGCGCTCCGGCACCGGGCGGCCGGTGCGCGGGTGCGGTTCCTCGCCGTAGAGGGCGGGGTCGACGTCCTCGCCGCCCGCGAGGATCAGGCCGTCCAGGCGGTCGACCAGTGCCCGGGCGGCGCCCGGGGCGTCGGGCGGCAGCATCGCGGCCAGCCCGCCGGCCCGCTGGACGTACTCCGGGTACGCGGCCGGGAGCAGCGCCGCGCGCTGGTCCCAGGCGATGCCCCAGCGGGCGCGCGTCCAGTAGGTGGTGACCCCGATCAGCGGCTGGGGGGCCCGGGCGGTACCGCCGGCCCGGTTCTGGTGGTTCGTCACGTGCCCTCGCGTCCTTTCCGGTGGGGAGGGCGTCCTTTCCGGTGGGGAGGCGGGCCGGCCCCGGCGGGCGGCCCGGGCCTACGGTGTGCGGCCCGAGCGTCCGGTCGGTCGCTCTCCGGCGGTGTCGGGCCCGGTAAAGGTCGCCCCCCGTACCTTTGCCCGTGGACGGCCGGTGGCGCAACCCCCGCGCTCCTCACGCCCCTTGGACGCGCCGTCCGCCGCCCCGCCGTGCGCCCCGCGGCTCAGGTGAGGAAGCCCCGCAGCAGGGCCGCCGTCCCCGCGCAGTGCTCCCGCATCGTCGCGCGCGCCGCGTCCGGGTCGCCCCGGAGCACCGCCTCGGCGAGGGCCGCGTGCTGGCGCTGCGAGTGCTCCAGGTTGCGGACGAGCAGCGGGATGCAGTCCAGGAGCTGGTTGACGGTTGCACGCACCGCCGAGTAGTGCGCGGCCAGCGACGGCGAACCGGACAGCTCGGCCAGGGTGAGGTGGAACAGCGTGTCGTGGCGGCGGTAGTCGTCCGGAGCGGCGTCCCGGGTGGCGGCCAGGGCCGCGCGCAGCCGGTCCGCCGCGTCCGGCGGGAGCGGCCGGGCGGCGCACAGTTCGGCCGCGCCGAGCTCCAGGACCTCGCGGAAGCGCAGGGTGTCCTCGACGTCCACGTCCGCGACCCGGCGGCGCAGTTCGGCCGCGTCCGCCGTCGGGGCCGGCGCGGGGCGCGCGTGGACGAACGTACCGCCGTACCGGCCGCGCCGGCTCTCCACCAGTCCCTGCTCGTGCAGCACCCGCAGCACCTCGCGGAGCGTCACCCTGCTGATCCGCAGCCGCTCGGCCAACTCCCGCTCCGACGGCAGCCGTTCGCCGTCGGCCACCAGGCCGAGGCGTATGATCCGCAGGATCCGCTCCAGGGCCTCCTCGAAGCCGTTGCCCGCGTGGACCGGCCGCAGGACCGCCGACAGCCGGTCGGCCGCGCTCCCGTTCATCGGACCCCTTCCCAACCAATGGTCTACCGGCATACCTTAAGACCTCCGGTCGCACCGCACGGACCGCACCGACAGGGAGGCTCACCCGTGGCAGACCGCACGCCCCCGCTCAGCGTCGCCGAGCTCCGCCGGCTCGTCGCCTCCGGGGAGATCGACACCGTCGTCCTGGCCTTCACCGACATGCAGGGGCGGCTCCAGGGCAAGCGGTTCGCCGCCCGTTTCTTCCTCGACGACGTGCTGGAGAACGGCACCGAGGGCTGCAACTACCTGCTGGCCGTGGACGCGGACATGAACCCCGTCGACGGGTACGCCATGTCCTCCTGGGAGCGCGGCTACGGCGACTTCGCGATGCGCCCGGACCTGTCCACCCTGCGCCGCACGCCCTGGAACGCGGGCACCGCCCTGGTCACGGCCGACCTCGCCTGGCACGACGGCTCCCCGGTGCTCGCCTCGCCCCGGCAGATCCTCCGCCGCCAGCTCGACCGGCTCGCCGAGCACGGCTGGACCGCCCAGGTGGGCACCGAGCTGGAGTTCATGGTCTTCAAGGACTCGTACGAGCAGGCGTGGAACGGCGGCTACCGGGGCCTGACCCCGGCGAACCAGTACAACGTCGACTACTCCGTCCTCGGCACCGGCCGCGTCGAACCCCTGCTGCGTCGCATCCGCAACGAGATGGGCGCCGCCGGCCTCACCGTCGAGTCCGCCAAGGGCGAGTGCAACCTCGGCCAGCACGAGATCGCGTTCCGCTACGACGAGGCGCTGGTCACCTGCGACCAGCACGCCGTCTACAAGACCGGCGCCAAGGAGATAGCCGCCCAGGAGGGCATGGCGCTCACCTTCATGGCCAAGTACGACGAGCGCGAGGGCAACTCCTGCCACATCCACCTCTCGTTGCGCGACGCGGCCGGGCGGCCGGTGCTCGCCGACGACGACGGCCCGTACGGCATGTCGCGCACCATGCGCCACTTCCTCGCCGGACAACTCGCCGCCCTCCGGGAGTTCACCCTCCTCTACGCGCCCAACATCAACTCGTACAAGCGGTTCCGCCCCGGCTCCTTCGCCCCGACCGCCGTCGCCTGGGGGCCGGACAACCGCACCTGCGCCCTCCGCGTCGTCGGCCACGGCCGCTCGCACCGCTTCGAGAACCGCCTCCCCGGCGGCGACGTCAACCCCTACCTCGCCGTCGCCGGCATGATCGCCGCCGGCCTGCACGGGGTGGAGAAGGAGCTGGAGCTCCCCGAGGTGTGCACCGGCAACGCCTACGCCGGTGACGCCCGGCACGTCCCCGCGACACTGCGCGAGGCGGCGGAGCTGTGGGAGGGCAGCGCCCTGGCCCGGGCCGCGTTCGGGGACGAGGTGGTCGAGCACTACCGGACCATGGCCCGGGTCGAGCAGGAGGCGTACGACACGGCCGTGACGGACTGGGAGCGGTACCGCTCCTTCGAGCGCATGTGAGGCAGGGGACCGTGTTTCTGGAAGTTCTCAACCCGGCGACCGAGGAGGTCGTCGCCACCGTCCCCGCCGCCACGGCCGAGGACGTGGACGCCGCCGTCCGGCGGGCCGCCGACGCCCAGCGCGGCTGGGCCGCCCTCGCCCCCGGCGACCGCGCCCGGCTGCTGCGCCGCTTCGCCGCCGTCGTCGACGAGCACCTGGAGGAACTGGCCCTGCTGGAGGTCCGCGAGGCCGGGCACCCGGTGGGCAACGCCCGCTGGGAGGCCGGCAACGTCCGCGATCTCCTCGACTACGCGGCCGGCGGCGTCGAACGGCTCACCGGCCGGCAGATCCCGGTGGCCGGCGGCTTGGACGTCACCTTCCACGAGCCGCTCGGCGTCGTCGGCGTCATCGTCCCGTGGAACTTCCCCATGCCCGTCGCCGCCTGGGGCTTCGCCCCCGCGCTCGCCGCCGGCAACGCCGTCCTCCTCAAACCGGCCGAGACGACACCGCTCACCGCGCTGCGGCTGGCGGAGCTGGCGGTGGCGGCCGGGCTGCCGGAGGGCCTGCTCCAGACGCTTCCCGGGACCGGTCCGGTGGCGGGAAGCGCCCTCGTCGAGCACCCCGGCGTCGCCAAGATCGTGTTCACCGGCTCCACCGCCGTCGGGAAGCGGATCATGGCGCGGTGCGCCGAGCGGGTGAAGCGGGTGACGCTGGAACTCGGCGGCAAGAGCGCCAACATCGTCTTCGCGGACGCGGACGTCGAGCGCGCGGCCGCCGCCGCTCCCGGCTCGTTCCTCGACAACACCGGCCAGGACTGCTGCGCGCGCAGCCGCATCCTCGTCCAGCGGACGGTGTACGACCGCTTCATGGAGCTCCTCGAACCGGCCGTCCGCGCCGTCGTCGTCGGCGACCCCGCCGATCCGGCGACGGGCATGGGCCCGCTGATCTCGGC
This sequence comes from Streptomyces sp. URMC 126, assembly GCF_051386555.1. Taxonomy (NCBI): domain Bacteria; kingdom Bacillati; phylum Actinomycetota; class Actinomycetes; order Kitasatosporales; family Streptomycetaceae; genus Streptomyces; species Streptomyces sp. URMC 126. Next base: position 580 of record NZ_JBPQTX010000432.1, on the reverse strand, counting down.
GGCCCACCGGGAGCGCGTCCGCTCGTACGTCCCCGAGTCCGCGCCCGCCGCGATCCGGGGCGAGGCCCCGGGCGGGAAGGGGTTCTGGTACCCGGCCACCGTGCTGGAGGGCTCCGCCGGGGACCGGGTGGCGCGGGAGGAGGTGTTCGGGCCCGTCGCCGTCGTCATTCCGTTCGAGGACGAGGCGGAGGCGGTGCGGATCGCCAACGCGACGGATTACGGGCTGTCCGGGTCGCTGTGGACGCGGGACGTCTCGCGGGCGCTGCGGGTGTCGCGGGCCGTCGCGGCGGGGAATCTGTCCGTGAACTCGCACTCTTCGGTGCGGTACTGGACGCCTTTCGGGGGGTTCAAGCAGTCGGGTCTGGGGCGGGAGTTGGGGCCGGATTCGGTTGCGGCGTTCGCTGAGGTGAAGAACGTTTTCGTCGCGGTGGAGTGAGGTGCCCCGGTCCCGCCCTTTCACCGTTTCCCGGGGGCGAGCCCCCGGACCCCGCTTGTCGCGGCTTCGCCGCTCGTCCTCAAACGCCGGACGGGCTGAAGTGCACGCCCGAGGCGGCACTATCCAGCCTGTCCGGCGTTTGAG
>NZ_JBPQTX010000431.1:0-4801 GCF_051386555.1 Streptomyces sp. URMC 126 | reverse complement strand
TGTGTATAAGAGACAGGCCTACGGGGTGTGGCCGGCTATGGGTCTCTAGGTGAGGTCCCCCAGGCTCACCCCGCCCCCTCCGACCGCTCCGACGACACGGCCGCTCCGGCGATCCCGGACCGTCCGGCCGAACGCATCGAGGCCACCGGCCGTACCGGTTCGCCCCGGCCCGCCGCCCGCATCGTCGTCCTCGTCTCCGGTTCCGGTACGAACCTCCAGGCGCTGCTGGACGCCATCGCCGCCGACCCCGAGGGCTACGGCGCCCGGATCGTCGCCGTCGGCGCCGACCGGGACGGCATCGCGGGCCTCGACCGCGCCGAGCGCGCGGGGCTGCCGGTCTTCGTCGAGCGGGTGCGGGACCACGCCTCCCGCGCGGACTGGGACCGCGCCCTCGCCGAGGCGACCGCCGCGTACGCCCCTGACCTGGTGGTCTCGGCGGGGTTCATGAAGATCCTGGGGAAGGAATTCCTCGCGCGCTTCGGCGGGCGGACGGTCAACACGCACCCCGCCCTGCTGCCCAGCTTTCCCGGCGCCCACGGCGTGCGCGACGCGCTCGCGTACGGGGTGAAGGTCACCGGGTGCACCGTCCACTTCGTCGACGACGGCGTCGACACCGGACCGATCATCGCCCAGGGCGTGGTCGAGGTCCGGGAGGAGGACGACGAAGCCGCTCTGCACGAGCGGATCAAGGAAGTCGAGCGACAGCTGCTCGTCGAGGTCGTGGGGCGTCTGGCCCGGCACGGCTACCGCATTGAGGGACGAAAGGTACGGATCTCGTGACCGCCGAAGGTACGAAGCGGCCCATCCGCCGGGCGCTGATCAGCGTCTACGACAAGACCGGGCTGGAGGAGCTCGCCCGCGGGCTGCACGAGGCCGGCGTCGAGCTCGTCTCGACCGGTTCGACGGCCGGCCGGATCGCCGCCGCCGGGGTGCCCGTCACCCCGGTCGAGGAGCTGACGGGCTTCCCCGAGTGCCTGGACGGCCGGGTCAAGACGCTGCACCCGCGCGTCCACGCCGGCATCCTGGCCGACCGGCGCCTCGACACCCACCGCGAGCAGCTCGACGAGCTGGGCGTGCGCCCCTTCGAGCTCGTGGTCGTCAACCTCTACCCGTTCCGTGAGACCGTCGCCTCCGGCGCGTCCCCGGACGAGTGCGTGGAGCAGATCGACATCGGCGGCCCCTCCATGGTCCGCGCCGCCGCCAAGAACCACCCCTCCGTGGCAGTCGTGGTCAGCCCCGCCCGGTACGCGGACGTCCTGAAGGCCGTCGCCGAGGGCGGCTTCGCGCTCGACGCGCGCAAGCGGCTCGCCGCCGAGGCGTTCCAGCACACCGCCGCCTACGACGTGGCGGTCGCCAACTGGTTCGCCGAGGGCTACGCGGCCGACGAGAGCCCCTGGCCCGACTTCACCGGCGTCACCCACACCCGCAAGCAGGTGCTGCGCTACGGCGAGAACCCGCACCAGGCCGCCGCCCTCTACACGGACGGCTCGGGCAAGGGGCTGGCCCACGCCGAGCAGTTGCACGGCAAGGAGATGTCGTACAACAACTTCGTCGACACCGAGGCCGCCCGCCGGGCCGCGTACGACCACGCCGAGCCCTGCGTCGCCATCATCAAGCACGCCAACCCCTGCGGCATCGCGGTCGGTACGGACGTCGCCGAGGCGCACCGCAAGGCGCACGCCTGTGACTCGCTGTCCGCCTTCGGCGGTGTGATCGCCGTCAACCGGCCGGTGTCGGTGGCCATGGCGGAGCAGGTCGCCGAGATCTTCACCGAGGTCGTCGTCGCCCCGGGCTACGAGGACGGCGCGGTCGAGGTCCTGGCGCGGAAGAAGAACATCCGGGTGCTGCGCTGTGCCGACGCCCCGGAGGCCGTCGACGAGGTCCGCCCGATCGAGGGCGGCGTCCTCGTCCAGGTCAAGGACCGGCTCCAGGCGGAGGGCGACGACCCGGCGCACTGGACGCTCGCCTCCGGCGAGGCGCTGTCCGGCGCGGAGCTGGCGGAGCTGGCGTTCGCCTGGCGTGCCTGCCGCGCGGTGAAGTCCAACGCGATCCTGCTGGCCAAGGACGGTGCCACCGTCGGCGTCGGCATGGGCCAGGTCAACCGCGTGGACTCGGCGAAGCTGGCCGTCCGGCGGGCGGGCGAGGAGCGGGCCCGCGGTTCGTACGCCGCCTCGGACGCCTTCTTCCCCTTCCCCGACGGCTTCCAGGTGCTGGCCGACGCGGGCGTCAAGGCCGTTGTCCAGCCGGGCGGTTCGGTCCGTGACGCGGAAGTGGTGGAAGCGGCGAAGGCGGCCGGTGTGACGATGTACTTCACCGGTACGCGGCACTTCTTCCACTGACGGCGGGGCGTTCGCTGTCTGCCCGTCCGAGGGCGATACGACCGGAGGCCGCACCCCGACGGGATGCGGCCTCCGGGCCGGCAGTGGGCCGCGCTCAGTAACGCGGACGCTGGAACCACTCGGCGGACGCGCGCTTGGCGCAGAACACGATGGTCAGGATCGCCAGGATCAGCGTCACCAGGCCCAGGCCCAGCATGACGGTGGTCAACAGGCCGCTGATGATGGCGAACGACGCGTAGACGATGGAGCCGACGCGGACGCCGTTGCGGCCCTTGGCGTAGCGGATGGCGAGGATGATGCCGATGATCGCGAACACCAGGGCCAGCGTCGCGAAGAAGGCCATGACGCCCTTGCCGATGTCGCCGATGGCGTCGACGTCGACGGTGTCGCCGTTGCGGGTGGTGACCGTTTCGCCGCTGTGCTTCTCGACCTCGTCCTTGAACTGCGCGTAGGCCACCATGAACCAGGCGGACACGATCACGTGCAGGCCGGCGATGACCCACATGAAGATGCGGGCGGCCTTGGTGATGCCCGGCATCTCGGCGGGGACCGGCGCCATACCCGCGTACGGGTCACCACCCTGCGGGTACGCCGCGTACGGCATGCCCGGCTGCTGCGGGTAGCCGTAGCCGGCCTGCGGGGGCTGGCCGTACGGATTGTGCTGCTGACCGAAGCTCATGGTCGCCTGGTTCCTCCGATAGTCATGGGGGACGTACCCCGGCGCGATCGTTCGGAGGAAGGCTGAGCGGCTCGCCCCCATTGACCGCCCGCGGCATTGACCGATTCATCGTGGTTGGGGGCTTGACATTTTGTCCAGCCGATATCCTCGGCGTTGTTCAAGTGCCGCGTGACCGTGATCTCCATGTGAAGGAGATCGCCCGTGAGCCCCTCGCGGGCACCCCACGAGATCCCGTAGTACCCGTGAACACAGCGCGGCGGAACCTTCGACCGGGTCCGACCGGGCCCCGTCGGGCCCCGGTCGGACCTCGGATTGGAAGGGCCGCCGCCGGATCCAGGAGTATGGAGCCATGACCGCTCAGATTCTCGATGGCAAGGCCACCGCGGCCGCGATCAAGTCCGAACTCTCCACGCGCGTGGAAGCCCTCAAGGCCAAGGGCGTCACCCCCGGCCTGGGCACGCTCCTGGTCGGCGACGACCCGGGCAGCAAGTGGTACGTGGCGGGCAAGCACCGCGACTGCGCCCAGGTCGGCATCGGGTCCATCCAGCGGGAGCTGCCGGCGACCGCGACGCAGGAGGAGATCGAGGCGGTCGTCCGGGAGCTCAACGAGAACCCCGACTGCACCGGCTACATCGTGCAACTCCCGCTCCCCAAGCACATCGACACCAACCGGGTGCTGGAGCTGATGGACCCGGCCAAGGACGCCGACGGCCTGCACCCGATGAGCCTGGGCCGTCTGGTGCTCAACGAGGCCGCGCCGCTGCCCTGCACCCCGAACGGGATCATCGAGCTGCTGCGCCGTCACGGTGTGGAGATCAACGGCGCCCACGTGGTCGTCGTCGGCCGCGGTATCACCGTGGGCCGCTCGATCGGCCTGCTCCTCACCCGCCGGTCCGAGAACGCCACGGTCACCCTCTGCCACACCGGCACCCGTGACCTCGCCTCTCACCTGCGTCAGGCGGACATCGTCGTCGCGGCGGCCGGTGTCGGGCACCTGATCAAGCCGGAGCACGTCAAGCCGGGCGCCGCCGTGCTCGACGTCGGCGTGAGCCGGGACGGCGAGGGCAAGATCATGGGCGACGTCGACCCCGGTGTCGCCGAGGTCGCCGGCTGGCTCTCCCCCAACCCGGGCGGCGTCGGCCCGATGACCCGCGCCATGCTGCTCGTCAACGTCGTCGAGGCGGCGGAGCTCGCCGCGGGGGTCTCCGCCGAGGGCGTCGAAGGCGTCGAAGGCGTCAAGGGGGCCGGGAGCTCCCAGGGAGCCGGGGGAAGCGTCGATGCCGGCTGAGACGGGCAAGGCGGCCGGGTCCGGGCGGTCCCGGGTGTCGCGCCGCTTCCCTCAGTTCACTCGTGACACCGCGCGACCGGAGGGTGGCGGACGCGCCGCCCCCGGGGGCGCGCCCGCCCCGGCCCGGCAGTGGCCGCTGCTGGTGGTGCTGGGGCTGACGGGGCTGGGGCTGCTGATCGTCGCCCTGGACGGGTTCCGGATCGGGACGATGCTGATCGGTGTCGCCATGATCGGCGGCGCGGTGCTGCGGTGGGCGCTGCCCTCGGTGGGCATGCTCGCCGTCCGGTCGCGGTTCACGGACATGTTCACGTACGGCGGTCTGGGGCTGGCGATCCTGCTGCTGGCGATGCTCGCGCAGCCGCACGCGTGGCTGAAGATTCCGTTCCTGGACGACGTGCTGCACTTCACGGTCTGAGGGCTCAGGGGGGCCGCCCCTTCCGGTTCGCCTCCACCGGCCCTGACTGCTGTCCCTCCGGTGGGTCCCACCCCCGCCCC
>NZ_JBPQTX010000430.1:0-4866 GCF_051386555.1 Streptomyces sp. URMC 126 | reverse complement strand
GGCGGTACGGGGCCGGGCCGGCCGGGCCGCTACGGAGCGGGGCGGGCACGCCGGCCGCCGACCGCCGACCGCCGGCGGAAACGCGCTCGACGGCCGTCCCGACCCGGCGTTGGATGCGGCGCGTGACGGAACCGCGCACCGAACGCCTCCTGCTCCGCGCCTGACGGGACGCCGACCCCGCCCCCTGGGCCGCCCTCAACACCTCGGGCCCGTGCTCACGCGCGAGCGGAGCGATGCCTGGGTGGCGGCCTTCCGGGCGGAGTTCGCCGCGCGCGGCTACGGCTGGTGGGCGGTCGAGGTGGTGGCGAGCGGCGAGTTCATCGGGTTCGCCGGCGGGCTGGACGGCACGGACGACGGGATGCCGTTCACGGGCGTCGAGGCCGGATGGCGGCTCGCGAGGGCGGCCCGGGGGCACGGTTACGCCACCGAAGCCGGCCGGGCGGCCCTCGCGTTCGGCTTCGCCACGCTCGGCCTCCGCGAGGTCCCGGCCGTGACGACCACCGGGCAATCTGCGGTCCCAGGCCGTGATGCGCCGACTCGGTATGGTCCGTGCCCCCCGCGCCGGCGACTTCGACGACCCGCACGCACCCGAAGGGTTCCCGCGCCGCAACGTGCTGTACCGCGTCGGCGCGTGAGAACGGCGAGAGGGTCTGTCCGCAATCGCGTGGCGTGTCCGGGAATTCGCTCCGTTGGGTGAAGTGCCGGGCGGATCGTTTTGCCCCGTACGGCAGCCGGGGATGCTGGGCGCGAGGACGGGCGCCCGGGCGGGACGGGGCCCCGGCTTCCCGCACACCGGAGCACGCCCCACCGTATTCGCGGCACCGTACCCGCGGCCCCGAACTCCCGCTCGGGGGAACGTTTCCGTACGGCTCCGGTCGCCTCGTGGGGGTGATGCGCGGCATGGCGCCGCGGAGCCCAGGGCAGTCGTCAGGTGTCTCAGCCGATGAGCGGATTAGAGGTACTTCATGCGCAGCTTCGCCGTAATGACCCTCCGCGCCGCCGCGTTCCTGGGCGTGCTCTCCGCTCCCGCGCGGGACGCCGCGCCGGCCGTCGCCGGCGGTTCCCCCGCCGCCGGGCCGGGGTTCTTCGACGACGTCGTGAACTCCGGGAAAGACGCCTTGGAAGCGTGGAAGCAGGAGGCCGCCGAGACGGTCAACAACGTCATCGCCCTGCGGAAGCCGGCCGGGCAGCGGGGCTGAGCCCGCGGCTTGGAAGGGGCTCACCGCCGGCGGACCAGCTCCTCGGCGCAGGCGTTGAGCGCGCGTGGCGCGCCCGTGAGATCCATGACGAACAGCGGGAGGCGGCAGTCGTCCGCCCGTGACCGGGCCTCGGTGGTGTAGCCGGCGAGGGAGAAGCAGACCGCGGTCGCGTCATCGACCAGGGCGTGCAGCCACAGGCACTCGACGTCCCGCGTGGTCGTGGGGAGGGTCGTGGGGTCCACCCGGACGACGAGCCCGTCGGCCAGCAGGTCGATTACGCCCGTCCCCGCCGGCCGGTCCGGCCGCCGGACCTGGGCGAAGCCGAGCCAGCGCAGATAGCGCCGGGCCGCGGTGACCGCGTCGCGCTCGGTCCGGATGGCGACGGGCCGGAAGTCCGGCCGGGCCGTGCGACGGGCCCCGGCGCGGCCCTCCGGGGCGACCGGCGCGCCGGCCCCGCCGGCCGGTGCGGCCGGCTCCACGGGCGGCTGCACCACGGCCCCGCACGAGCAGTCGAACTCCGGTCTGGGCCACTGGCCCTGCCGACCGCAGCCCCCGCAGCGGACGGCGACCCAGCCGTTGCGCCAGGTGCGGTGGGCGACCGGACGGGGAACGGCGCCGGGGGAGACGGGCAGGGTGAGGGGAGCGCCGCAGGCGCAGGGATAGGTGGGCGGAGTGAACGGGTGCTCCCGGCCGCACGTCGGGCAGTGCACCGGCACGCTCTTGGCCATGGTCGGCTCCAGCGAACGGGTCCGTAGGACTGAGGCACTCCATAGTCCACGAAGCGGACGCCGAGAGGGGCGCGAATGGCCGAAGCGGGGACCCGGACGGCGGCGCCGCGGCGCGACCCGACGGAACAGGCGCCACCGTCCGGGGGTTTACGGGGCGGGCAGTGGCTCGTACTCGCGGACGGCGTCGATGTCGGCGCCGTGCGGGGTGTTCGCCTCCCGCTCGATCATGATCTCCACCAGCACGGGACGCGAGGTGGCGACGGCTTTCTCGCGGGCCCACTCGATGGCGGGCCGGATGTCGCCGGGCCGGGTGACCCGCCGGCCTGAACAGCCGTACGCCTCCATGATCTTGACGTTGTCCGTGCCGGTCTCGTCGTAATGGATGTCGACCTGGTAGTTCATGGCGTAGGGGAGGGACGCCTGACGGATGAGGCCCAGGTACTCGTTGTTGAGCATGATCAGTACGAAGGGGACGTCATACTGGGCGGCCACCGCCAGTTCCTCGACCGTGTACTGGAACCCGTAGTCCCCCACGACCCCCACCACTTCCGTACCGGCCCGGCCCATGCCCTCCAGTGCCTTCTTGACGCCGATCGCGGCGGGTATCTCCCAGCCGAGGGGCCCGGCCTGGCCGCAGACCTGGTAGTGGCGGGGCCGATGGGCCTTCTGGTGCTGGCCGCCCCAGATCTGGTACAGCCCGATGGCGGTGACGAAGTACGTGTCCGCGCCGAAGACCTCGTTGATCTCCTTGTAGACCCGGGGCGCCTTGACCGGGACGGTGTCGAAGTCCTCCCGGCGGACGAGGGTCCGTTTCAGTTCGGCGCACCGGGCCCGCCAGGGGCCGATCGCCGGCCGGGCGCGCCGGGCCCGGCCGGCGGCCGCCAGGGCGGCGAGGAACTCCCGGGCGTCGGAGACGATCCCGAGATCCGGCGCGACGACCCGGCCCAGCTGGGTGGGCTCGACGTCCACCTGCACGAACGTCCGCGAGCCCCGGTAGACGGAGAGGTCGGCGCCGGTGTGGCGGTCGCCGAAGCGGGCTCCGACGGCGAGGACGAAGTCGGCCTCCAGGAACGAGGCGTTGGCGTACCGCTGGGACGTCTGGATGCCGGTGGTACCCATGTTGAGCTCATGGTCGTCTTCGATGACGCCCTTGCCCATCAACGTCACCTGGAACGGCAGCCCCAGCTCCTCCACCAGTGCCCGAAGTTCCTCCGCCGCCCCCGAGGTGATCACCCCGCCGCCGGCCAGGACCAGCGGCCGTTCCGCGGCCAGCAGCAGGTCGAGGGCGGCCTCGACGGACGGCCCGTGCGGCGGGCAGGGACGGACGGGCAGCGGGGCGTCCGTCCCGGGCGCGTAGGCGATCTCGTGCCGGGCCACGTCCAGCGGGATGTCGACCAGCACCGGGCCGGGCCGGCCCTCACGGGCGGTGCGGAACGCCTCCCGGAACACCCACGGCAACTGGGCCGCCTCCTTGACCTGCACCGCCCACTTGGTGACCGGCCGCGCCACCGCCACGATGTCCACCGCCTGGAACGCCTCCTGGTGCAGCTTGCCGGAGACCGCCTGGCCGGTGACGCAGACCATCGGGACCGAGTCCGCGTGCGCCGTGTAGAGGCCGGTGATCAGATTGGTGGCGCCCGGCCCCGAGGTCGCCAGGGCCACGCCGACCCGCCCGGTGGTCCGCGCCCAGCCGTCGGCCATGTGCGCGGCGGCCTCCTCGTGGCGGACGATCAGGTGCTCGATGCGGCCGTCCGCCTCCAGCGCCTGGTAGAGGGGGAGGATGGCGGCTCCGGGGCAGCCGAAGACGACGTCGACCCCCTCGTCCTTGAGGATGTGCGCCACCGCCCGCATGGCGGGGATCCTGGGCACCTTGGTCCCGCTCATGCCGCCGGCCCCCTCTTCGACATCTTCTCCACTCCGCGCAGCAGGGCCGAGTGATCCAGACCGCCGTCGCCCTGCGCCCGGACCGCCGCGACCAGTTGGGCGACCAGCCCGCACAGCGGCAGGGCGACGCCTGCCTCGCGGGCGGCGGCGGTGACGATGCCCATGTCCTTGTGGTGCAGATCGATCCGGAAGCCCGGGGTGAAGTCCCGGGTGAGGAAGGCGTGTTTCTTCCGGTCGAGGACGGCCGACGCGGCGAGCCCGCCGTTCAGCACGTCCAGGGCGACGGCCGGTTCCACCCCCGAGCGCTCCAGGAAGACCACCGCCTCGGCACAGGCCTGGATCGTCGCCGCGACGATCAGTTGGTTCGCCGCCTTGACGGTCTGGCCGGCGCCGTGCGGGCCGCACAGCGCGGCCGTCGAGCCGAGGACGTCGAACAGCGGCCGGGCCGCCTCGAAGTCCGCCCGCTCCCCGCCCACCATGATCGACAGGGTGCCCTCGACGGCCCCCGCCTCGCCCCCGGACACGGGCGCGTCGAGCACCCGCAGGCCCCGCTCGGCGCCCGCGCGGGCGAGGGTGACGGCCGTGCGGGGTGTCACCGTCGACATGTCGATGAACAGGGCGCCTCGGCGGGCGTGTTCGATGATGCTTCCCTTGCCTTCCTTGCCTTCCTTGCCTCCTATGCCTCCTTTGCCGAGGGCCACCTCCGTCACCTCGGCGTCCGCCGGGAGCATCGTGACGATGACGTCCGCGTCGCGGACGGCTTCCGCGACGGAGGCGGCGGGGGTGCCGCCGTGGGCGGCGAGGGCGTCGAGCTTGTGCTGTTCGAGGGTGTGGGCGGTGAGGTGGTGGTGAGCTTTGAGGAGGTTGTGGGCCATGGGGGAGCCCATGATGCCGAGGCCTATCCAGGCGATGTGCATCGGGGAGTCCTTTCCGGGTGCGGGTGCGGGTGCGGGTGCGGGTGCGGGTGGTTGGGGGGTGGTGCCCCGGTCCCGCCCCTTCGCCGTTTCGGGGGGGGGGGGGGGGGGGGGGGGGGGGGGGGGGGGGGGGGGGGGGGG
>NZ_JBPQTX010000429.1:0-4956 GCF_051386555.1 Streptomyces sp. URMC 126 | reverse complement strand
GGCGCCCACCCCGCCCCAGGCCGCCGAGCCGCCGAAGAACCCGCCCACCAGCATCTACCCGGACGCGATCAACGAACTGGGCAAGCTGGGCGAGCTCAAGCAGCTGGGCAAGGTCGGCCAGGCCACCAAGCAACTGCCGCTCTGATCACAGGCACCCCGCCGCCACCCAGGCCGGCCGCCGTCCCGGCCGTCCGGCCCCTCGACACCGCGCCGACGCGCGGTACGGGCGGGGCGCCCCGGAGCCGTCGTGCTCCGCGGGCGTCACGCCCACAGATCGGTGATCGCGGTCCCCAGCTCCGCCAGCAGTGTGCGGAGGAGCGGCAGCGACAGGCCGATCACATTGCCCGGATCGCCGTCGATCCCCTCGATGAAGGGGGCCGACCGGCCGTCCAGGGTGAAGGCTCCGGCCACGTACAACGGTTCGCCGGACGCCACGTACGCGGCGATCTCGGCGTCGCTCGGCTCACCGAAGCGGACCGTCGTCGAGGCGGTCGCCGAGGTGCGCCGGCCGGTCGCCGTGTCGATCACACAGTGACCGGTCCGCAGCACACCCGAGCGGCCCCGCATCGACTTCCAGCGCGCCGTGGCGTCCTCCGCGTCCGCCGGCTTGCCGAGCGCCCGGCCGTCCAGGTCCAGCACCGAGTCACAGCCGACGACGAGCGCCCCCGCGGCCTCCGGGCGGGCGGCCACCGCCGCGGCCTTGGCCTCGGCCAGCACCCGTGCCAGCGACCCCGGGTCGGGCGCGGTGAGCGCGTCCTCGTCCACCCCGCTCACGATCACCTCGGGGGCGAGTCCGGCCTGGCGCAGCAGGCCGAGGCGGGCGGGGGACTGGGAGGCCAGGACGAGGCGGCGCGCGGGTGTGGCAGTCATACGGCCAGGCTAAGGGAGGCGCGGCGCGGCCCCCGTCGACCGCCTCGCCCACCGGGCGGGCCGCCCGCGCCGGCCGTCACTTCTTGAGCACGGCCTGCATGATCTTCTTCGCGATGGGCCCCGCGAGCCCGCCGCCCGAGACGTCCTCGCGGTTGACGTCCGAGCCCTCCGGGTCGATGAAGACGGCCACGGCGACCGGCGAACCGTCCCCCTGCTTGGCGTAGGAGACGAACCAGGCGTACGGAATCTTGCTGTTGTTGACGCCGTGCTGCGCGGTGCCGGTCTTGCCGCCGACGGTCACCCCGTCGATCCGCGCGGCCTTGCCGGTGCCCTCCTGCGCGGTGAACTCCATCATCCGCTGGACCTTGCGGGCGGTGTCCGCCGAGACCGGGCGCGCCATCTCCTCGGGCTTGTGCTTCTCGACCGTGGACAGGTCGGGGGAGCGCAGGCTGTCGACCAGGTACGGCTTCATCAGCTTGCCGTCGTTGGCGAAGGCCGCGGTCATCATCGCGATCTGGAGCGGGGTGGCGGCGAGGCTGCCCTGGCCGATGCCGGTGAGCGCGGTCTGCGGCCGGTTGATGTCCTTCGGGTAGACGCTCTTGACGACCCCCACCGGCATGAACAGCTCGTGGTTGAAGCCGAACTTCTCGGCCGTCTCCCGCATCTTGTCCTTGCCCAGCTCGGCGGCGACCTTGGCGAAGACGTTGTTGCACGAGTACTGCATCGCGACCTTGAGGGAGGCGTTGCGGCAGGGCGCGTTCTCGTTCTCGTTCTTCATCGGCGTCACCGTGTCCGGGAGGTTCCAGGGGTACGGCGAGTCGGTGGGCGAGTCGACGTCGTGGTAGAGCCCGTGGTCGAGGGCGGCCGCGGCGGTGAGGATCTTGAAGGTCGAACCCGCCGGGTACAGCTCCTTGATGGCCCGGTTGGAGAGCGGCTTCTCCTTGTCCTTCTCCAGGGCCTGCCAGGCCTGGGAGTCCTTGTTCCGCTCCCCGGAGAAGACCGACGGGTCGTACGAGGGTGTGGAGACCAGGGCGAGGATCTTGCCGGTGTGCGGCTCGATCGCCACGGCGGCGCCCTTGTACTTGGACAGCCCTTCGTAGGCGGCCTTCTGCGCCTCGGGGACGATGGTGGTGACCACGTCGCCGCCCTCCGGCTTCTTCCCGGTCAGCATCCGCGTCGTGTTCCGCAGGAACAGCCGGTCGTCGTCGCCGGTGAGGAAGCGGTTGTAGACGTATTCGAGCTGGCTGTTGGTGTAGATCTGCGACGAGTAACCGGTCACGGGCGCGTACATCGGCCCGTTCTTGTACGTGCGTTTGTACTTCAGGTCGCCCGCGGCCGTCGGCGTGGAGCCGGTGACCGGACTGCCGCCGACGATGATGTCGCCGCGTGGCTGCGCGTAGGCGGCTATCTTCACCCGCCGGTTCTTCTCGTGGTGCGCCAGTTCGTCGGCTTGGACGAACTGCACCCACGTACTGCGCACCAGCAGCGTGAAGACCAGCAGGCCGGTGAAGATCGCTACGTGTCGCACGGGCTTGTTCATGGCATGACCACTCCCCGGTTCGCGGTGGATCCCCCAGGAGAGGATGCGGAAGCGGAGGGATCCGGTTGCGGGGAGCATCAAACCTGTGAGACGCCTGTGCAAGGGGAGGCGGCGAGGTGGGCCGGAAAGCCGCTCACCCGGGCCGGAAGTGATGCATGGGGCCCGTGGGACGGGGTGGCGACGGGCGGCAGGGACGGTCGGACCGGCCCCCGCTCACACCGCCCCGAGCAGGAGGAACAGCACCACCATGCCGACCGCCAGCAGCACCCCGGCCCGCCGCAGCATGGCCTGGGCCTCGCGGAGCTCGTCGGGGGGTTCGTCGGACGGGTCGGACCACAGCACGCTCCCATGGTCCGGCGCACGCGTCCGTCCGGCCTGAGTACGGGTACTCAGGCCGGGATGTGAACCGGGTCTCCCGGGCTCAGGCCGGCCAGTAGGAGGTGCGCCAGGCCCGCGGCCCTGGCGCAGGCGCGCGCCGGGTCCTGGCCAGCCGGGCCGGGCTGGCCCACTCGGGGCGGACGACCTCGTCCGGCGCGGCGGCGTTCGCCCGGGCCGCCGCGCGGGCCTGGACCACCGCCAGTGCGGCGGCCAGCTCCTCCGGCGTGGGGTTGCCGCGTACCACCTTGATCACCTGACGCTCCTCTCACCCGCTGCCGCGTGCGCGCCTCGCGGCGCCCACGCCCGCCTCGTCCGGGCGGCTCCGAGCCCACGGCTCGCGCGCCGCCCCGCCGCTCACGGCTGCCCGCCGCACCGGCCGCCCACGCCCCGGACGGGCCGGGACCGCGGCGCCCCCTCTTCGTACAGCCGACCGCTACAGCGGGATGTTCCCGTGCTTCTTGGGCGGCAACACCTCGCGCTTGTCACGCAGCGTGCGCAGGCCCCGGACGATGTGCCGGCGGGTGTCCGACGGCATGATCACCGCGTCCACGTAGCCGCGCTCGGCCGCCGTGTAGGGGTTGAGCAGCGTGTCCTCGTAGTCGGCGATCAGCCGGGCGCGCAGCTCCTCGCGCTCCTCGTCCGACTCGACGGCCGCCAGCGCCCGGCGGTGCAGGATGTTGACCGCGCCCTGGGCGCCCATGACGGCGATCTGGGCGGTCGGCCAGGCCAGGTTGAGGTCCGCGCCGAGGTGCTTGGAGCCCATCACGTCGTACGCCCCGCCGAACGCCTTGCGGGTGATCACCGTGATCAGCGGGACGGTGGCCTCCGCGTAGGCGTAGATCAGCTTGGCGCCGCGCCGGATGATGCCGTTGTACTCCTGGTCGGTGCCGGGCAGGAAGCCCGGGACGTCGACGAAGGTGAGCACCGGGATGTTGAATGCGTCGCAGGTGCGGACGAAACGCGCCGCCTTCTCACTGGCGTTGATGTCCAGGCAGCCGGCGAACTGCATCGGCTGGTTGGCGACGATGCCCACCGGGTGGCCCTCGACGCGGCCAAAGCCGGTGATGATGTTCGGCGCGAACAGGGCCTGCGTCTCCAGGAACTCGCCGTCGTCCAGCACGTGCTCGATGGCCGTGTGCATGTCGTACGGCTGGTTCGCCGAGTCCGGGATGAGGGTGTCCAGCTCCAGATCGGTGTCCGAGACCTCCAGGTCGGCCTCCTCCGGGAAGGAGGGCGGCTCGGAGAGGTTGTTGGACGGCAGGTAGGAGAGGAGCGCCTTGACGTACTCGACGGCCTCCTTCTCGTCGCCCGCCATGTGGTGGGCCACGCCGGAGGTGGTGTTGTGCGTCCGCGCGCCGCCGAGCTCCTCGAAGCCGACGTCCTCGCCGGTGACGGTCTTGATGACGTCGGGGCCCGTGATGAACATGTGCGAGGTCTGGTCGACCATCACCGTGAAGTCGGTGATCGCCGGGGAGTAGACCGCGCCGCCCGCGCAGGGGCCGACGATCAGGGAGATCTGCGGGATCACCCCGGAGCCGTGCACATTGCGGCGGAAGATCTCGGCGAACAGGCCGAGGGCGACCACGCCTTCCTGGATCCGGGCGCCGCCGCCGTCGTTGATGCCGACGACCGGGCAGCCGGTCTTCAGGGCGAAGTCCATCACCTTGACGATCTTCTCGCCGTAGACCTCGCCCAGCGAGCCGCCGAAGATGGTGAAGTCCTGCGAGTACACGCAGACCGTGCGGCCGTCGACCGTGCCGTAGCCGGTGACGACGCCGTCGCCGTAGGGCCGGTTCTTCTCGATGCCGAAGTTGGTCGACCGGTGCCGCGCGAACTCGTCGAGCTCGACGAACGACCCCTCGTCCAGCAGCAGCTCGATCCGCTCCCGCGCGGTCAGCTTGCCCTTGGCGTGCTGCTTCTCCACCGCCCGCGCGGACCCGGCGTGCGTCGCCTCGTCGATCCTGCGCCGGAGGTCGGCGAGCTTGCCCGCGGTCGTGTGGATGTCGATCCCGTCGGTCCCGTGGGCGCCCTCGGTGCCGGACGGGCCGGCGGCGTCGGGGCGGTGGGCGGCGGGCTGGGCGGCTGACTCGGACATCGGACTGCGGCTCCTGTGTGTCCTGAGATGGGCGGTGGTCCGGAGAAGCGTGAGGGGCTCGGGGGATGGTGAC
>NZ_JBPQTX010000428.1:0-4963 GCF_051386555.1 Streptomyces sp. URMC 126 | reverse complement strand
ACCGCGTCCCCACCGGATACCAACAACTCCCAGAACTCGCCCGGAGACGACACACCACCCGGGAAACGACACCCCATCCCCACAATGGCCACGGGTTCCTGGCGGCGGTCCTCCACCTCACGCAGGCGCTCTCGGGTCTGGTGCAGATCGGTGGTGACCCGCTTCAGATAGTCACGAAGCTTGTCTTCGTTCGCCATCCGCTGACGCCTTCCTCACTACGCACGGTGGTACGGCCACGTACTCAGAGCCCGAGCTGGTTGTCGATGAAGTCGAAAATGTCGTCGTCGTCGGCCGACCGGATCTTGTCGGCGACCGAACCGCCGTCGTCATCGGTCTCGCCGGCTCCGCCGGTGTCACTCAGCACGGCGAGAATGTCCTTGAGCCGTGCCGTGACCCGTGCCCTGGCGTCCTCGTCGTCGAGGACTTCCGTCAGCGACGCCTCAAGTTTGTCGAGACCGGAGTAGGCCGACAGGGCGGACGTCTCCTCGGTGACCGTCCCGGACATCTCCTGTGCCAGGAAATCGGCCAACGCGGCGGGGGTCGGGTAGTCGAACACCGCTGTGGCGGACAGCCCTTGTCCCGTCGCCTCGTTGAGCCGGTTGCGCAGTTCCACAGCGGTGAGGGAGTCGAAGCCGACGTCGCGGAACGCGCGTTCCGGATCGACACTGCCGGGTCCGGACATGCCCAGTACCAGAGCGGTCTGCCTGGCGACGAGGTCCCTCAGAGCCTCCTGTCGCTCGGCCGGGCCCAGCGCGGACAGGCGGGCGGCCATGCCGTTCCGCCCGTCGGCGGCACGCTCACCGACCGCACGGCGGACGGGTCCTCCGGAACGCGACCCGCGTACCAGACCGGACAGCAGCGGCGGGGCCTCGCCTGCTCGGCGCAGTGCGGCCAGGTCCCATTGGGCTGCCACGAGGAGTGGTTCGGGACGGGTCATGGCGGCGTCGAGGAGGGCGAGGCCGTGCGTGTCGGTCAGGGGGAGGATGCCCTGACGGGCCATGCGCTGACGGTCGGCGTCCGTGAGAGTGCCGGCCATGCCCCGTTCCCAGGCACCCCAGGCCACAGATACCGCAGGCAGCCCCTGGTGCCGCCGGTGGGCGGCGAGGGCGTCCAGGAAGGTGTTGCCCGCCGCGTAGTTCGCCTGACCCGCGTTGCCGATGACACCGGCGACGGACGAGAACAGCACGAACGTGTGCAGGTCCAGGTCACGGGTCAGCTCGTGCAGGTTCCAGGCCGCGTCCACCTTCGGCGCCAACACCGCCCCCAGACGCCCGGCGGTCAGCGACTGGACCAGTCCGTCGTCCAGGACACCGGCGGCATGCACGACACCGGCCAACGGCACACCCTCCAGCACCACGGCCAACCGCTCACGATCAGCGGCATCACACGCCACCACCACCGCCTCGACACCCAGCCCGGACAGCTCGGCCACCAACTCCCGCATCCCCGCGGCCTCGATACCGCGACGCGACAACAGCAGGAGCCGTTCGGCCCGGCCCGTGCGCGCCAGATGCCGCGCCACCAGCCCACCCAGCGCACCCGACGCGCCCGTCACCAACACCGTGCCGCCACCCGCCGCCGGAACGGGCGTCTCCCCGCCCGCACGGACCAGGCGGGGAACCCGCACCTGGCCTGACCGCACGGCGAACTGCGGCTCGCCCGTCGCCAGACCCGCACGCAGCCAGTCCCCGACACCCGCCGCGGACAGATCCTCCACATCCGCCAGCACCAGACGCCCCGGATGCTCCGACTGCGCCACCCGCACCAAACCCCACACCGCGCCCGCCGCCACCTCCAGCGAACCACCGGCATCAACCGCCCGCTCGGTCACCACCACCAACCGCGAACCAGCCAACACCTCCGAAGCCAGCCACTCCCGCACCACACCCAACACCCGCACCGCCACAGCCCGAGCCGCGTCCGCAACAGCCGCACCGGCCTCCGGAGCCGCGCGCAACACCACCACCGGCGGAACCTCTCCTGTCTCCACCAGCCCAGCCACACCGCCGGCACCCAGCTCCGCCAACTCACCCACCGGCTCACCCACCACCGCAGCCGGCACCCACTCCACCCCGAACAAACCGTCACGGCCCGACACGGAAGCAACAGCCAACGGTCGCAAGGCCAAAGACGCCACCGACGCGATCAACGCACCCGCCTCGTCGGCCAAGGTCACCGACACGCCTTCGCCGGCCTCGGCGGGAGCCACCCGCACCCGAGCCACCGACGCACCCGAGGCATGCACCACCACATCGCCCCACGCGAACGGCAATACCAAACCGTCGCCCTCAACCCCCAGGGTCGTCACATGCAGCGCGGCGTCCAGCAATGCCGGGTGCACCCCAAACCCGGACACCGTCACGCCCTCCGGCAAAGCGACCTCCGCGAACAACTCCTCACCGCGCCGCCACGCCGCACACACCCCCTGGAACACCGGGCCGTACGTGAGTCCTCGCTCAGACAGCGCCGGATAGAACCCGTCCAGATCCACCTCGACGGCACCAGCGGGCGGCCACTGCGTCAGATCACCGCCACCTGCCGCATCCGGCAGTTCCGCCGGTGCCAGCACACCGGTCGCGTGCCGCACCCACTCACCGTCGGGCCCGGCATCCTCCGCCTGGGTGTAGACAGCCACCGCACGGCGGCCGGTCTCGTCCGGCCCTTCCACCGCTACCTGCACTCGCACGCCACTTGCGGCGGCGAGTACCAACGGTGACTCGATCAGCAGTTCCTCGACCCGACCGCAACCAGCCTCATCACCCGCCCGCACGACCATCTCGACCAACGCAGCACCGGGCACGACCACCTGCCCGGCCACCACATGATCCGCCAACCACGGCAGCCCCGACAGCGACAACCGACCCGTCAGCATCAACCCGTCGGACGCGGGCAGCCCCACCGCCGCACCGAGCAGTGGATGCCCCGGGCTCTCCAAGCCGAGGTCCTCGGCACGGCTCGCCGCGGTCGAGGTCAGCCAGTACCGCTGCCGCTGGAAGGCATACGTCGGCAGGTCGACCCGCTGAGCTCCGGTGCCCGTGAAGACCTTGTCCCACTCCACCGCCAGGCCCTGTACGAACACCTTCGCCAGCGCCGTGAACAGCGCCCGCGACTCCTCACGACCACGCCGCAACACCGGCAACCACGACTCACCGACGCCTTCACCCTCGACATCAGTACGGGTCAGCGGGCCCATGCCCGACAGCACGCCGTCGGGACCGATCTCGATGAACGTCCGTACCCCTTGCTCACGCAGCGCGGAGGCGGCGTCGGCGAAACGGACCGCTTCGCGGACGTGCCGCACCCAGTACGCAGGCTCCGTCACCTCATGGGTGACGACCTTGCCGGTCAGCGCCGACACGAACGTCAACTGGGGTGCCCGGTAACTGACCGACCGGACCACCTCGGCGAACCGTTCCAGCATCGGTTCCATCAACGGCGAGTGGAAGGCGTGCGAGACCCGCAGGCGGCGGGTGCGCGCACCGCTGCGGGCGAGTTCCTCCGCTGCTTCCAGGACCTCGTCCTCGGCACCGGAGATGACGATGGCCTTGGGACCGTTGACCGCCGCGATGCCCACGCCGGAACGGTCACCGATCGCCGCCAGGACCTTGTGCTCGTCCGCTTCGACGGCCACCATCGCGCCGCCGCTCGGCAGCTCCTGCATCAGCCGGCCACGCGCCGCCACCACCGCACACGCATCCGCCAGCGACCACACACCCGCCACATACGCCGCAGCCAACTCACCAATCGAGTGACCCGCCACCACCTGCGGAGTCACACCCCACGACTCCAACAACCGAAACAGCGCCACCTCGACCGCGAACAACCCCGCCTGCGCCCACACCGTCTCATCGAGCCGGCCACCACCCGGCCAGGACTCCTCGCCCTCACCCCGGACGACCGCTGCCAGCGAGCCGTCCAGGTGCTCGGCCAACCCGGCACATACTGCATCGAAGGCTGCGGCGAACACCGGGAACGCCGCATACAAACCCTGACCCATCCCCACCCGCTGAGCGCCCTGACCGGTGAACACGAACCCGACCCGGTCCGTACCACCCGCCAGCCCGGACACCACGTTCGAAGCCTCACGGCCCTCCGCCAAGGCCACCAGCCCAGCGGTCAGATCCTCCCGGTCCGTGCCGAGAACGACGGCGCGGTGCTCCAGCGCCCCTCGCGATGACGCCAGTGACCAGCCCACATCGGCCGCGTCCAGCCCCGGACGCCCGTCGAGAAACCGCGCGAGACGGTCCGCCTGAGCGTCGAGTCCCGCCGCCGAGCGTGCCGATACCACCCACGGCACCACCGGCAGCACGGCACCGTGGGAGTCGGCAGCCTTGGAGGTGGGGGCGGCGCCGGGTACGGGCGCGCCGTCGTCAGGGGCCTGTTCGATGATCACGTGCGCGTTCGTGCCGGAGAAGCCGAAGGACGAGACGCCTGCCCGCCGGGGGTGCTCCGCGTCGGGCCAGGGCACGTTCTCGGTCGCCAGTCGCACCGCGCCCGCGTCCCAGTCGATACGCGACGAAGGCTCGTCCGCATGCAACGTCGCCGGTACGACACCGTGCCGCATCGCGGCCACCATCTTGATCACACCCGCGACACCGGCCGCCGCCTGGGCGTGACCGATGTTGGACTTCACCGAGCCCAGCAGCAACGGCCGATCCGCCGGCCGCCCCTGCCCATACGTCGCGAGGAGCGCCTGGGCCTCGATCGGGTCGCCCAACCGTGTCCCCGTGCCGTGCCCCTCGACCACATCCACATCGGCCGGGGTGAGGCCGGCGCTGGCCAGCGCGGCGCGGATCACCCGCTGCTGGGACGGACCGTTGGGTGCCGTGAGGCCGTTGCTGGCACCGTCTTGGTTCACCGCGCTGCCGGAGACCACCGCGAGGACCTTGTGGCCGTTGCGGCGGGCGTCCGACAGTCGCTCGACGACCAGCACACCGACGCCCTCGCCCCAGCCCGTGCCGTC
>NZ_JBPQTX010000427.1:0-5030 GCF_051386555.1 Streptomyces sp. URMC 126 | reverse complement strand
GCCACCACGCCACACTTGTCCCATGAGCGAGCGCCCCCGAACCACCCTCCTCCGCAACGGCGACGTGCACAGCCCCGCCGACCCCTTCGCCACCGCCATGGTCGTCGAAGGCGGCCACATCGCCTGGGTCGGCTCCGAAGGGGCGGCCGACTCGTTCGCCGACGGTGTGGACGAGATCGTCGACCTCCAGGGCGCCCTCGTCACCCCCGCGTTCACGGACGCGCATGTGCACACCACCGCCACCGGCCTGGCGCTCACGGGACTCGACCTCTCCGGCGCGGCCACGCTCGGCGAGGCGCTGGACCGGGTGCGGGCGTACGCCGCCGCCCGGCCGGGCGACCGGATCTTGCTGGGGCACGGCTGGGACGCGGCCCGCTGGCCCGAGGGGCGGCCCCCGTCCCGGGCGGAGCTGGACGCCGTCACCGGCGGCCGGCCGCTCTACCTCACCCGGGTCGACGTGCACTCCGCGGTGGTCACCACCGCCCTCCTCGACCTCGTCCCGCACGTCAGCGACCTGCGCGGATTCACCCCGGACGGGCCGCTGACCGACGACGCCCACCACGCCGTGCGTACCACCGCGCACGCCGCCGTCACCCCCGCCCAGCGCACCGAGGCGCAGCGCGCCGCGCTGGCCCGCGCGGTGTCGCTGGGCATCGGCTCGGTCCACGAGTGCGCCGGGCCGCTGATCTCCGGCGAGGACGACCTCACCGGCCTGCTGCGGCTGGCCGCCGACGAGCCGGGCCCCCGCGTCGTCGGTTACTGGGCCGAGGCGTTCACCTCCGCGAACCAGCTCGCGAAGGTGAGGGAACTGGGCGCGCTCGGCGCGGCCGGTGACCTCTTCGTGGACGGTTCGCTCGGCTCCCACACGGCCTGCCTGCACGAGCCGTACACCGACCTCCCGGCCGCCACCGGCGCCACCGGCACCGCCCACCTCGACGCCGACACCGTCGCCGCGCACGTCGCCGCCTGCACCGAGGCCGGCGTCCAGGCCGGGTTCCACGCCATCGGCGACGCCGCGCTGACCACCGTCGTCACCGGCGTCCGCGCGGCGGCCGAGAAGGTCGGGCTCGACCGCGTCCGCGCCGCCCGGCACCGGGTCGAGCACGCCGAGATGCTCACGCCCGAGCACATCGCCGCCTTCGCGGAGTTCGCCCTCACCGCCTCCGTCCAGCCCGCGTTCGACGCCGCCTGGGGCGGGGACGAGGGCATGTACGCCGCGCGGCTGGGCCGGGAGCGGGCGCGCGCCCTCAACCCGTACGCGGCGATGCTACGCGCCGGCGTGCCGCTGGCGCTCGGCTCCGACAGCCCCGTGACCCCGCTCGACCCCTGGGGCACGATCCGGGCCGCCGCCTTCCACCACACCCCCGAGCACCGGATTTCCGTCCGCGCGGCCTTCACCGCGCACACCCGCGGCGGCTGGCGCGCGATCGGCCGGGACGACGCGGGCGTGCTGGTGCCGGGGGCGCCCGCCGACTACGCGGTGTGGGAGGCCGGCGACCTGGTGGTGCAGGTGCCGGACGCCCGGGTCGCCAACTGGTCCACCGATCCCCGGTCCGGTACCCCGGGCCTGCCGGAGCTGACGCCCGGCGGTCAACTGCCCCGCTGCGTCCGCACGGTGGTGGCCGGACGGACCGTCTACACCGCCGAGGACCGGCCGAACGGGTGACGTCCGCGCGGCGCGTACCGCCGAACGACGTGCGGTCGGCCTGTCGCACTGCGTCACCCCCTCCGCACTGACCTGCTGATTTGGCACAACGACGCAGGTCAAGCCGCTGTTGACAGGGTCCGGTCCGGGGCAGGTAGGTTCGGCCGGGTCCACCACAGGACGCCCGACCGGAGAACTCCACGCAGTCGTCGAACGCCGCTGGGCCACGGGGTGGGGCGCCACACGGGCGCCCCGCCACTGGGAGCCAGGTCCAGCGCACGGGGGCGGGGGACGTTCCGCCGGGTCGGCAGGTGTGACCCGGGTGGGGCCCGGACGTTCAGTAGACAACGGTTCCAGGGCGACCCGCAGCCAGCGGTTCCCCGGCCGGCCCGAAGGACACCGAGCCCCACCCGCCGTCCCCGCCCGCCCGCCAGTGTCGCGGCCGGGCCTTTCGCCTCTCGGCCTCCGCGCCGCTTTCCCGCACCCTGGACACGGGCCGTACCCGCCACGAGGTACGGTCACGTGACCCTTGAACGAGCTGCAGGAAGGCGCGACCGTGCCCTCGGGTTCCGACACCACCGCCGAGACCTCCGGCGACCCGGCGGCGAGCCGTCCGGACGCCGGGCCGGCGCCCGCCGCACCCCGCCCGGGACGGGCCGCCCGGCCGGCCGCCCTGGCCCGCCGCGAGGCCGCCCGCACCGGCCTGGCCGCCGTCACCGGCGTGGTCCTGGCCTTCGCCTTCCCGCCGTACGACGTATGGCCGCTGTCCGTGCTCGGGGTCGCCGCGCTGACGCTGATGACGCACGGCCGTACCGCCCGCCAGGGCGCGTGGACCGGCTTCGTCCTCGCCCTGCCGTTCTTCGTCCTGCTGCTGCGCTGGCTGGACGTCGTGGGGTACGACGCCGTCGTGGGCCTGTCCGTGGCGGAGGCGCTGTTCGTCGCCGCGCTCGGCGCCGGGCTCGCCCGCACGTCCCGGCTGCGCGGGTGGCCGGTGTGGGGAGCCTGCCTGTGGGTGGCCCAGGAGTGGGCGCGCGACCGGGTGCCGTTCGGCGGCTTCCCCTGGGGCCGGCTGGCCTTCGCCAACACCCACTCGCCGTTCACCCCGCTCGCCGCGCTGGGCGGCGCCCCGCTGGTGAGCTTCGCGGTGGCCCTGGCCGGCGGCCTGCTGGCCTTCGCGGGGCTCACCGTGTGGCGCCGGCGCGGCGCCGGCGGCCCGCTCGCGGTGAAGGCCCTGCTCCCGGCGGTGGAGGCGACGGCCCTGGCCGGGGCCGTCGTCCTGGCCGGGGCCGCGGTGCCGGTCCCGACGAAAGCCGACGACACCGTGGACATCGCGGTCGTCCAAGGCGACGTGCAGAAGCCCGGCATGGACTTCCTCGGCCGCCCGATGCTGATCCTCAACAACCACGTCAACGCCACCCTGCAACTGGCGAAGGACGTGAAGGAGGGCCGGGCGAAGAAGCCCGACCTCGTCATCTGGCCCGAGAACTCCTCCGACCTCGACCCGTTCCGGGTCAAGGAGGCCTACGACCGCATCGACACGGCCGCCAAGGCGATCGGGGTGCCGGTGCTCGTCGGCGCGCTGGTCGACCACCCCTCCAAGCCGGGCTACGTCTTCAACCAGGGCATCGTCTGGGACCCGAAGACCGGCCCCGGCGCCTCGTACACCAAGCAGCACCCGGTGCCGTTCGGCGAGTACGTGCCGTTCCGCGAGCAGCTCAGCAAGGTCATCACCCGGCTGCAGCGGGTGCCCCGCGACTTCTACCCGGGCGACCACACCGGCGTCATGAAGGTCGGCCCGGCCCGGCTGGGCGACGTCATCTGCTTCGAGGTCGCCTACGACGAGATCGTCCGCGAGACCGTGAACGCCGGGGCCCGGGCCCTGGTCGTGCAGACCAACAACGCCACCTTCGGCCACTCCGACCAGCCCGAACAGCAGCTCGCCATGAGCCGGCTGCGCGCCGTCGAGCACGGCCGGGCCGTGGTCACCGCCGCCACCAGCGGCATCAGCGCGGTCGTCGGCCCGGACGGCTCGGTGGTGCGCCGCGCGCCCGAGTTCACCCGCGAGGTCATCACCACCTCGATCCCGCTGCGGGACGGCAGGACGCTCGCGGACCGTGCGGGTGCGGCGCCCGAATGGGCGCTCGCTATGGTGGGCCTTCTGTCCTGGGCGGCCGCGCTTCTGACCGGCCGTCGGGGACGAGTGGTGGAGTCCCCGGACAAGACGGACAAGAAGGGCCAGCAGTGAACGACGGCGGTCAGCGGAGATTCGGTCCGCTCGGCACGACCTTGGTGATCATCCCGACCTACAACGAGGCGGAGAACATCAAGCCCATCGTCGGCCGAGTGCGGGCCGCCGTCCCGGAGGCGCACGTGCTCGTCGCCGACGACAACAGCCCCGACGGCACCGGCAAGCTCGCGGACGAGCTGGCGGAGGACGACGACCACGTCCACGTGCTGCACCGCAAGGGGAAGGAAGGGCTCGGCGCGGCCTACCTGGCCGGCTTCCGCTGGGGCCTGGACCAGGGCTACGGCGTCCTGGTCGAGATGGACGCGGACGGCTCCCACCAGCCCGAGGAACTGCCCCGGCTGCTCACCGCCCTCAAGGGCGCGGACCTGGCCCTCGGCTCCCGCTGGGTGCCCGGCGGGCGGGTCGTGAACTGGCCCAAGTCCCGCGAGATCCTCTCCCGCGGCGGCTCGACCTACTCCCGGCTGATGCTCGACGTCCCGCTGCGGGACGTCACCGGCGGCTACCGCGCCTTCCGGCGCGAGACGCTGGAGGGGCTGGGGATGGACGAGGTGGCGTCCCAGGGCTACTGCTTCCAGGTCGACCTGGCGTGGCGGGCGGTGAAGGCGGGCTTCCACGTGGTGGAGGTGCCGATCACGTTCGTGGAGCGGGAGCGGGGCGACTCCAAGATGAGTCGCGACATCGTGGCGGAGGCGCTGTGGCGGGTGACGTCGTGGGGCGTCGGCTCGCGGGTCGGCAAGGCGCTCGGCCGGGGCTGACGCCCGGCGCCTGCGGTGGGGTGTGCCCCGGTCCCGCCCCTTCGCCGATTCCTGGGGCTGCCGCCCCAGACCCCGCTTGTCGCGGCTTCGCCGCTCGTCCTCAAGCGCCGGACGGGCTGGATAGTGCGCCCTTGGGCGCGCACTTCAGCCCGTCTGGGGGCACCCCCTCTGGGGGAGCTTGAGGACAACCGCGCCGAGCGCGGTTTCGGGGGTCCGGGGGCTTGCCCCCGGGAAACGGCGAAAGGGAGGGACAGGGGCAACAACCGCGACGGCCCCCGCCGCACCATCCACCCCGGCAGCAACCCCAGCGGATCCAGATACTCCCGCCCCCGCAGCAACCCCCAGTGCAAGCAGCCGCCGGCGCAATGCCACGGCCCGGGCC
>NZ_JBPQTX010000426.1:0-5046 GCF_051386555.1 Streptomyces sp. URMC 126 | reverse complement strand
GTGTATAAGAGACAGCCCCCCGTCCGCCCCCGGCCGCCGGTCGTGGTCATGGGCGTCTCCGGCGCGGGCAAGACGACGGTCGGCCGGCTGGTCGCGGACCGGCTCGGCGTCCCCTTCGCCGACGCGGACGCCTTCCACCCGGCGTCCAACAAGGCCCTGATGTCGTCCGGCATCCCGCTCGGCGACGCCGAACGCGCCCCCTGGCTCGCCGCCATCGGCGACTGGCTCGCGGCCCACGCCGCCCGGGGCGGGATCGTCACCTGCTCCGCGCTCAAGCGGCGGTACCGCGACACCCTCGCGCGGGCGGCGGAACGAGCCCTGTTCGTCCATCTGGACGGCCCGGCCGAGGTCATCGCCGACCGGCTGGCCCACCGCACCGGCCACTTCATGCCCGCCTGCATGCTGGGCTCCCAGCTCGCCGACCTCGAACCCCTCGCACCGGACGAGCACGGCGTCCGCGTCCTCGTCGACCGCCCGGCGCGACAGGTCGCCGGCCTGGTCCTGGACCGGCTGCCCTGCCCCCACGGCACCGGCGCCGCCTGCCCGCGCTGAACTCCGCTCCCGACGCCCCGTCAGGCGTCTGTACCTACTGGTATGTACACTCGTCGCGCAGGAAGATCCCCCGCGAGAGGAACCCGCCATGCCCCTGGTCCGCATCGACGCCCTGCGCGCCGGCCCCGACCGGCTGGCCGCGCTCGGCCGGGCCGTCCACGACGCCCTCCAGGAGACGCTCGGCATCCCGTCCGACGACCTGTTCCAGATCCTGACGGACCACGACGGCACCACCGGCACCCTCCGCTACGGCGGTTACCTGGGCGTACGCCGGGACGAGGGCATCGTGTACGTCGCGATCACCATGCGCGCCGGCCGCTCCCCCGAGCGGAAACGGGCGCTCTACCGGCGGATCGCCGACCTCGCGCACGCCTACGCCGGCACCGAGCCGCGGAACGTCTTCGTCACCGTGACCGAGAACGCGGAGGCCGACTGGTCGCTGGGCGAGGGGGAGGCGCAGTACGCGCCCGGCCCTGTGGTTGCATGACCCCTCGCGCGGCGGCCCGTCGGCCGCCGGACAGGACCGGAGAGGGAGCGGAGCCC
This sequence comes from Streptomyces sp. URMC 126, assembly GCF_051386555.1. NCBI lineage: Bacteria > Bacillati > Actinomycetota > Actinomycetes > Kitasatosporales > Streptomycetaceae > Streptomyces > Streptomyces sp. URMC 126. Next base: position 3,951 of record NZ_JBPQTX010000426.1, on the reverse strand, counting down.
GTGCTGATCGACACGGTGGCCTGGGTACGGGTCGAGGACGGACGGGTGCTCTGCGCGCGGCCGAAGGGGAAGGACGTGTTCTATGTGCCCGGAGGGAAGCGGGAGGGCGCGGAGAGCGACCTGGAGACTCTGCTGCGGGAGGTCGAGGAGGAGCTGACGGTCCTCCTCGACCCGGAGACGGTGACCCACGTGGGCACGTACGAGGCGCCGGTGCCGGAGCTGCCGGACGGCACAGTGGTCCGGATGAGCTGCTACACGGGCGAGTACGCCGGGAAGCTGACGGCCAGTGCGGAGATCGAGGAGGTGGCCTGGTTCTCGTACGCGGACCGGGCGCTCGTTCCGCCGGTCGACCGGCTGCTGTTCGACGACCTCAGGGCCGCGGGCCTGCTGCGCTGACGGGGGTCGGGTGCCGGGCGGCGCGGCCGTCGGACCGCCCGGCGCGGCGCGTCAGTCCTCGTCGCCGCCGTCTCCGCCGTCCTCGTCCTCGAAGAAGTCGCCGATCTCGTCGACGACTTCGGCCGCCACCAGACCGCCGACCACACCGGCCGCGACGCCCGCCGCGCCGGCGGCGACGACGGTGCCCATGCCGGGCCCGGACCGGTGGCCGCCGGGGAGGTGGCCCTCCTGGTGGATCCCGTGCTCGGCCTGCCGGGCCCCGTGCCGCTCGACCGTCTGCCGCACCCAGGACTCGACCTCCGCCGTCCAATCGCCTTCCGCCACGTCGTGGTGGGACACGTGGAAGCGGGTGACGACGTCGTGCCCGCCGGAGAAGAGGCCGCCGCGCTTGTCGGCCTCCAGCACGACCTCCATGCCGTCCGGCGCCGCCAGGAAGGTCACCTCGATCTCGTTGACGGCGTGGGCGTACCGCGGGGCCGGGGCGAACTCGATCTCCTGGTAGAAGGGCAGCCGCTGACCGCTGCCGTGGATGTGACCGAGCTCCAGGTCGGCCGAGCGGAGGACGAAGCCGAGCCGGCCGAACGCCTCCAGGACCGCCTCCTGCGCGGGCAGCGGACGGACGGTCAGCGGGTCGAGGTCGCCCTTGTCCCGCGCGCCGGCGACGGCGAGTTCGGTGCGGACGCCCAGCACGGTGCCCAGGGGCCGTCCGTACAGCTCGGTCACCGGCGTCTCCCAGGGCACCGGCACCGCGAACGGGATGTCGCGCTCCTCGCCGGCCGCGAGGCGGAGCGCGCCGGCGACCGTGTGCCGGTCGAAGACCACGGTCCCGTGGTGCTCCTCGTCACCCCGCTCGGCCTCGACACGGGCCTCCAGCTCCAGCGTCACGTGCTCGACGTCGAAGTCCGCCTTGCCGCCCCGCAGCCGGACGTGACCGGTGAGGTCGGCGCCGGGCGACACGGGGCCGTCCAGGACCGTGTCGACCGTGGGGCCACCCACCCCGAGCGATCCGAGCAGCTTCTTGAACACCATCGCGGCGTCCCCTACCTTCTGTTCCCTCTGTGCTTCCGTACCGTGTACGGCACCACCTTGCCCTGTCCCGGCGGCCCGGCGGAACACGGGGTACCGCCCGGGTGCCGGACACCGCCCGCGCCGGACGGGACCGCCCGCCTCGGCCGGCCGTCCGGCCGAGCCGCCGAATTCCCCTGATCAGATGACCTTCCGGGGAAGCGCCCCCCTCCCCGCCCGCCGGCCGGTCTACTGGCCACCGGCCGCCGCGTCACCGTGGCGCGGCGCACGGACGGCAGGGGAATGAACCATGGGACCGAAGAAGAAGGCCGGGACCGTACTCGCGGCTCTCGCGCTCGGCCTGGTGGCGGCGGCGCCGGCGCAGGCAGGGGTCGACGGGCACTGCGGGAAGTACCTGTGCGTGATGACGGCCCATCACAACCGCTTCGTGCAGGACATCACCGTACGGACGAAGGACGGTCTGCCGGGCACGATCCGCGCCTACTGGGGCGACTACCACTCGCCCAAGGTGCACGCCGCCTCGCACCGCTGGGAGGTCGGGCGGGAGCAGAAGGGCGCCAAGCTGGTCTGCGCCGGGCTGGAGCGGGACGGCCGGACCATCGAGGACGGCGTCTGCGTCACCATCTGACGGACACCGTCCGGCGGCTGTGTCCCTGCCGGTCCACGGTCCGGGCGGGCGCCATAGTGGCTGACGGGTGGTCTCCCGCCCGTCAAGCGGCCACAGCGCAGGAAAGGGTCCCGGCATGCTCGTGCTTCCCACGGACCACGGCCACGCTCCCGTCCCGTTCGGCCCGTCGGACAGGTACCAGTACCTGCGGGCCCGGGCCGCGGCGGACCCGGCCCGTACCCATGTCTGCATCGCGGCCAGGATGACGGGCCCGCCGCCCACCCGGGAGCAGCTGGAACGCCTGGTGGCGGACACGGTCGCGCGGGTGCCGGCGCTCCGGTACCGGGTGGGCGGGACGGGCCGCCGGGCCCGCTTCGAGCCGGTGGGCGAGCTGGACGTCTCGCCGCACGTCGAGGAGGTCGAGGTGCCTGCCGGGCGGTCCCTGGGCCGGTGCGCGCTGGACGCGCTGGCGGCCCCGCTGCCGGCCGGCCGGCCGCTGTGGGGCGTGCGGCTGGTCCGGGGCCACCGTCCGGACGAGTACCTGCTGGTGTACCGCGCGGCCCATCTGTTCCAGGACGGCCTGGCGATGGCCCAGGCCATGGGCGCCGCCCTGACGGGCGCCCGGCTGCCGGCGCCCGCTCCCCGGCCGGCGCCCCGGGCGCCGTCGCCGCGGGCGGTGCGCTTCTGCGCGCGTTTTCTCCCGCACCTGTTCGGGCGGACGGCGCGCTGGCTGCCGGCGGGGTCCGCCGTCACGGGCGAGCGGACGCTGCACACCGTCACCCTGGACCGGTCGGGGTTCGACGAGGTTGCCCGCCGTACCGGCGCGTCGGCCGCCCAGGTGGCGTTCGCCGCGCTGGCCGGCGCCCTCCGGGCGTGGACGCCCGAGCACTGGCTGGAACCGGTTGACCGGCGGCAGCGCCGGGGGCTGCGCGTCTATCTGCCCGTCAGTCTCCGGCACCCGGGCGACCGTGCGGCCCTGGGCAGTGCGCTGGGCGTCATGCCGCTGACCCTGCCGTGCGCGGAGCCCTCCCCCGCGCGGCGGCTGGCGGAGGTCGTCCGGGACACCGGTCCGATGGCGCTGTACCGGTTCCGCGAGCTCTTCGGCTATCTGCTGCGGGCGCCGGGGCCGGTGGCGTGGCTCGCCCACCGCGTCGTGCACCACTGTTCGCCGCCGCGGCTGGGGGTCACCGTCATCCCGGCGGACCTGCACGACGGCGGTCCGGGCATCGCGGGGCTCGTCCCGGTGTCCCCGCCGCTCGGCTCGTCCCCGGGCGGTTGTGTCTTCGTGCTGGAGAAGACGCGGGTGTCCGTCTCCTTCCTGTTCGACGCCGGTGTGCCCGGCACGGACCGGCTGCCGGAGCTGCTGGCCGCCGCACTGGAGGAGCTGCGGGCGGGATGACGCGCGTCGGGCCGGGACGGGACCGCCGGGTCACCTTGCCGGCGCGGCGCGACGGACGTACGGCAAGGGCCGCCCCCGCCCGGGTGGCGCGGTCCGGCCGGTGGTGTGGGCGAATTGGGCGTACGAGCTGGAGGCGAGCATGACGAGACGGAGCCGGCGCGAGGTGCTGGGCCTGGCGGCCCGGGGCGGTCTGGCGGGACTGGGGGCGGCGGTGCTCGGGGGCCGGGCCGCGGCGGCGGCCGGGCGGACGGACTTCCGGGCGCTGGTGATCGGTTCGGGGTTCGGCGGGGCCGTGGCGGCGCTGCGGCTGGGCCGGGCGGGGGTGGACACGCTGGTGCTGGAGCGGGGCCGGGACTGGCCGGTGTTCCCGGCCCGGTCGCTGTTCGGGTCGGTCGACGGGGTGACGGACACGATGTTCTGGTTCCGCCGTACCGCCCGCTATCCGGGGCTGCTGCCGGTGCCGGTGCGGCCGGGGCCGGGGGTGCTGGAGGTGGCGGAGGAGCCGGGGCTGGACGTCTGGTGC
>NZ_JBPQTX010000425.1:0-5060 GCF_051386555.1 Streptomyces sp. URMC 126 | reverse complement strand
GACCGGACGACGGCCGCCGCCCCCGCCTCCCCCGCCGCCTTGCGCCCCCGGCGCGCCTGCCGGGCGGCCGGTACGACGAGGGGCGTCCCGGTCTGCGGATCGTCGATGATCTCGCAGCTCAGCCCGAAGACCCGCTCCACCAGCTCCGCCGTGACGATGTCGTTCGGCGCGCCCTCGGCGACGACCTTCCCGTCCCGCATGGCGATCAGGTGGGTGGCGTAACGGGCGGCGTGGTTGAGGTCGTGCAAGACGGCGACGAGCGTGCGGCCCTGCTCCTCGTGCAGCTCGGCGCAGAGGTCGAGGACCTCGATCTGGTGCTGGATGTCGAGGTACGTGGTCGGCTCGTCCAGCAGCAGCAGGGGCGTCCGCTGGGCGAGGGCCATGGCGATCCACACGCGCTGCCGCTGGCCGCCGGAGAGCTCGTCGACGTGCCGGTCGGCGAGCTCGGCGACCCGGGTGGCCTCCATCGACTCCTGGACGATCCGCTCGTCCTCCGCCGACCACTGGCGCAGCAGACCCTGGTGCGGGTACCGGCCGCGGGCGACGAGGTCGGCGACGGTGATGCCGTCGGGCGCCACGGACGACTGCGGCAGCAGCCCGAGCGTCCGCGCCACCTTCTTGGCCGGGTACGAGCCGATGGCCTGGCCGTCCAGGAGCACGGACCCGGTCGTCGGCTTGAGCATCCGGGAGAGCGCGCGCAGCAGCGTGGACTTGCCGCAGGCGTTGGGTCCGACGATGACGGTGAAGGAGTGGTCGGGGATCGCGACGGAGAGGTCTTCCGCGATGACCCGCCGGTCGTAGGCGAGGGTGACGGATTCGGCCTGCAGTCGGCTCATGGGGTGGTCTCCTTGTCCGTACGTGTTCGTGTGCGCCGTCGCGTGTCGCCTGTCGCGTGTCCGGTCCGGCCGCGGGCCCGCCGTCATCCCCGTCCTGCCCGGCGTTCCGCGTGGAGCAGCCACAGCAGGTAGCAGCCGCCGAGCATGCCGGTGACGACGCCGACGGGCAACCGGTCGGCGCCGAAGACGTGCTGCGAGGCCCAGTCGGCGGTGACGAGCAGGGCCGCGCCGGTGCAGGCGGCGGCGGTGAGGCAGGGGCCGGGGGAGCCGGTGAGGCGGCGGGCGACCTGCGGGGCGGAGAGGGCGACGAAGGCGATGGGCCCGGCGGCGGCCGTGGCGGCGGCGGTCAGCAGCACGGCCGCGGTCAGCGAGACCAGCCGCGTCCGCTCGACCCGCACCCCGAGCGCGTACGCCGTGTCGTCGCCCATCTCCAGCATGCGCAGGTCGCGGCCCTGGCCCAGGATGACGGGCACCAGCACGGCGCAGACGGCGAGCAGCGGCCAGACCTGGTCCCAGTCGCGCCCGTTGAGGGAGCCGACCATCCAGGTGGTGGCCCGTGTCGCGTCGTTGAGGTCCGCCTGCGTCAGCAGGTATCCGACCACCGACGTGAAGATGGCGGTCATGGCGATGCCGACGAGCACGAACCGCTGCCCGTGCACGCCCTTCTGCCAGGCGAGCAGGTAGATGGCCGCGCCGGAGAGCAGCCCGCCGGCCAGCGCGCCGCCGGCGACGGCGTCGGGGGTGCCCTGGAAGAGGACGATGACCGACAGCGCCCCCACGGTGGAGCCCTGCGCGATGCCGAGCACGTCCGGACTGCCCAGCGGATTGCGGGAGACGGACTGGAAGACCGCGCCGGCCAGCGCGAGGGCCGCGCCGACGAGCAGGGCGACGAGGACGCGGGGCAGCCGCAGGTCGTCGACGATGAACTCCTGCGCGGGCGTGCCGCCGCCGGTCAGCGTGCGGACGACCTCGGCGGGCGTCAGCGGGTAGTCGCCGGTGCCGATGAGGGCGACGGACGCGGCCAGCGCGGCCGCCGCCAGGAGCAGTACGGCGAGCACCGCGCGGGGCGCGACCCGTACGGACAGCCCACCGGGGGTGCGCAGGACGCGTACGGTCTTCGCCGGTCGGCCGGGAACGTCCCGGCGCCGGGCGCTCACAGCCCGGCCGTTCGACGGCGCCGGATGAGGCGGATGAACAGGGGGCCTCCGACGAGCGCGGTGACGATGCCGACCTGGAGCTCGGAGGGCCGGGCGACGACGCGGCCCAGGATGTCCGTTCCGAGCAGCAGGACGGGCGCGAGGAGCGCCGCGTAGGGCAGCACCCAGCGCAGGTCGGGCCCGGTGAAGGAGCGCACCATGTGGGGCACCATCAGCCCCACGAAGACGATGGGCCCGCAGGCGGCCGTCGCCGCGCCGCACAGCAGGGTGACGGCGGCCAGGCCGAGCACCCGGGTGACGGCCGGCCGGGTGCCGAGCGCCCGCGCCTGGTCGTCGCCGAGGGACATGGCGTTGAGCGGCCGGGCCAGCAGGAGGGCGAGGACGACGCCCGCGGCGATGAACGGCGCGACCTGCCCGACGAGCGTCGCGTTGGCGGACGCCAGCGAGCCGACCGTCCAGAACCGCATCCGGTCCAGCGCGGCCGAGTCCGTCAGTTCCACCGCGTACACATAGCCGTTGAGGACGGCGGTGACGGCGGTGCCCGCGAGGGCGAGCCGGACGGGGGTGGCGCTCCGGCTCCCGCCGAGCACGTGGACGACGACGGAGACGACGGCCGCGCCGAGGAACGCGAACCACACATAGCCGGTGAGCGAGGTGACGCCGAGGAAGCTGATGCCGGACACGACGGCCGCGGCGGCCCCCGCGCTGATGCCGAACAGCCCCGGGTCCGCGAGCGGGTTGCGGGTCAGCGCCTGCATGACGGTCCCGGCGAGCCCGAGCGCGGCCCCGGCCAGGATGCCGAGGAGGGTGCGCGGGACGCGCAGGTCCCGTACGACGACGTCCGTCTCGCTCCCGGTGTAGTGGAACAGTCCGTGCCAGACCTGGTCCGGGGGAACCTGCTTGGCGCCGACGGCGATCGACGCCACGACGACGGCCAGCAGGAGGCCGGCGGCGGCCGGCAGCCCCAGAGCGCGCGCGGCGTTGCGGCGGGGCGGTGCCTCGGGGGAGGTGCCCGGTGGTACGTGGGGGGAGTCGACGGCCAACACGTGGGTTAGGTTAGCCTACCCTCAACATCGCCCCTACCGAGAGAAGCACCACCCCATGAGCACGACCCGCACCACCGTACTGTCCCGACGTGGCCTCCTCTCGGCCGGTGGCGCCCTCGGACTGGGCGCCCTGCTCACCGCGTGCGGTGGCGGCTCCTCGGACTCCTCGTCGAAGGACGATTCCGGCAAGAGCGGCGGCCCCTGGACCTTCAAGGACGATCGCGGCACCACCGTGAAGGCGGGCAGCACCCCCAAGCGCATCGTCGCCTTCACCGGAACGGCCGCCGCCCTCCACGACTTCGGCGTCGAGTGCGTCGGCGTCTTCGGCCCGACCACGCTGAAGAACGGCAAGCCCGACCCGCAGGCCGGCGACCTCGACGTCGCCAAGGTGAAGATCCTGGGCAACACCTGGGGCGAGTTCAGCGTCGAGAAGTACGCGAGCCTCAACCCCGACCTGCTGGTCACCAACATGTTCGAGCCCGGCGCCCTCTGGTACGTGCCCGACGACAGCAAGGACAAGATCCTCGGCCTCGCCCCCAGCGTCGGCCTCACCTCCGCCCGCGTCTCCATGCTCAAGCCCATCGAGCGCTACGCCGAACTCGCCGCCTCCCTCGGCGCCGACCTCAAGGCGAAGAAGGTCACCGACGCCAAGGCCCGCTTCGAGAAGGCCGCCGAGACCCTGCGCCGGACCGCCAAGTCCCACCGGATCAAGGTCATGGCCGCCTCCGGCAGCGCCGACCTCTTCTACGTCTCCAACCCGGCCGTCAACGCCGACCTGATGTACTTCCGCGAGCTCGGCGTGGACTTCGTCGTCCCCCAGAAGCTCGACAAGGGCGGCTACTTCGAGAGCCTCAGCTGGGAGAACGCCAACAAGTACGAGGCCGACCTGATCCTCCTGGACAGCCGCACCTCCGCCCTCCAGCCCAAGGACCTGGCCGCCAAGCCCACCTGGGCCAAGCTCCCCGCCGTCGAGGCCGGCCAGGTCAGCCCCTGGCTCAGCGAGCCGCGCTTCTCCTACGCGGGCTGCGCCCCGCTCCTGGAATCCCTCACCGCGGCGATCGAGAAGGCCAAGAAGCTGTGACCGAACCCAAGCTCCCCTACCGCTTCTTCGACGTCCGCGTCCTGCGCACCGAGCGGATCGGCACGGCCCTCATCCGCGTCACGCTCGGCGGCGACGGCCTCGGCGACCTCGTCACCGACGGCCGCGACCAGCGCTTCAAGCTCTTCCTCCCGCAACCCGGCCAGGACGCGCCCCTCCTCCCGGAGCCCCTGGACGAGGGCTGGTACGCCCGCTGGCGCGCCCAGGACCCGGCGGAACGCGCCGTCATGCGCACCTACACGTTCCGCACCCTGCACCGCCTTCCCGACGGAACGACCGAGCTGGACGTCGACTTCGTCCAGCACGGCGACACCGCGCACAGCGGCCCCGCCTCCCTCTGGTCCCGCACGGCCCGCCCGGGCGACCGCGCGGCGATCCTGGCCCCCGTCGTGGAGAACAACGGCGGCGCGGACTACCAGCCGCCGGCCGGCACCGACTGGACCCTGATCACCGCCGACGAGTCCGCCCTCCCGGCGGTGGCCGGCATCCTCGCCTGGCTCCCGCCCGGCATGCCGGCCCACGTCTGGATCGAGGTCCCCCACCAGGACGACATCCAGCCCCTCCCGACGGCAGCGGACGCCCGCGTCACCTGGCTGATCCGCGACAAGGACACCCCGATCACCGACGCCGTCCGCACGGCCACCCTCCCCAAGGGCACCCCCTACGCCTGGATCGCCGGCGAGGCAGGCACCGTCCGCACCCTCCGCCGCCACCTGGTCAACGACCGAGGCATAGACCGCAAGGCGATCACGTTCACGGGCTACTGGCGCAGGGGCAAGACGGAGGAACAACTCCTGGACGAACTGGCCTGACGTATCCAGCCCGTCCGTCGCTTGAGAACAAGGCCAAGCCAACTCAGCCCGTCCGGCGTTTGAGGACAAACGGCGAAGCCGTTTCCCGGGGTCCGGGGCGGAGCCCCGGG
>NZ_JBPQTX010000424.1:0-5103 GCF_051386555.1 Streptomyces sp. URMC 126 | reverse complement strand
GTTCCTTCCCGGGAGGGGGCGCCCCCCGGTCCTCGGACTCCGCCGGAGGGGGCGCCCCGGGGGATCGGCGAAAGGGGTGGGGCCGGGGCTTCCTACGCCTCCTCGGCCACCGGCTGCGCGAACTGGGCCGCGTACAGCCGGGCGTAGGCGCCGTCCGCCGCCAGGAGCGTCTCATGGTCGCCCTGCTCCACGATCCGCCCGGACTCCATCACCAGGATCACGTCCGCGTCCCGGATCGTCGACAGCCGGTGGGCGATCACGAAGCTGGTGCGGCCGGAGCGCAGTTCGGCCATGGCCTGCTGGATGAGCACCTCGGTCCGGGTGTCCACAGAGCTGGTGGCCTCGTCCAGGATGAGGATCTCCGGCTCGGCGAGGAACGCCCGCGCGATGGTGATCAGCTGCTTCTCGCCGACGCTGACGTTGCCGCCCTCCTCGTCGATCACCGTGTCGTAGCCGTCGGGCAGCGTCCGGACGAAGCGGTCGACGTGGGTGGCCTTGGCCGCCTCGACGATCCGCTCCGTCGTGGCGCCGTCGGCGCCGTACGCGATGTTGTCCGCGATCGTGCCGCCGAACAGCCAGGTGTCCTGGAGGACCATGCCGATGTGGGAGCGCAGTTCCTCCCGGGAGAGGGTCGCGACGTCGGTGCCGTCGAGGGTGATCCGGCCGCCGTCCACCTCGTAGAAGCGCATCAGCAGGTTGACCAGTGTGGTCTTGCCGGCACCGGTGGGGCCGACGATGGCGACGGTCTGGCCGGGGCGGACGGTGAGCGAGAGGTCCTCGATGAGCGGCTTGTCCGGGTCGTAGCGGAAGGAGACGTTCTCGAAGACGACCTCGCCGCGGACGCGGCCGAGCTTCCGCTCGTCGTCGTCCGGCGACTGCTCCTCGGCGTCGAGGAGTTCGAAGACGCGCTCGGCGGAGGCGACGCCGGACTGGACGAGGTTGGCCATGGAGGCGACCTGGGTCAGCGGCTGGCTGAACTGGCGCGAGTACTGGACGAACGCCTGCACGTCACCGATCGACAGCGATCCGCTCGCCACCCGCAGGCCGCCGACGACGGCGACGAGGACGTAGTTGAGGTTTCCGACGAACATCATCGCGGGCTGGATGACGCCGGATATGAACTGCGCCTTGAAACCGGCCCGGTAAAGCTCCTCGTTCTCCTCGCGGAAGGCCGCGGCGGACTCCTCCTGCCGGCCGAAGACCTTCACCAGCGAGTGGCCCGTGTACATCTCCTCGATGTGGCCGTTGAGCCGGCCCGTCGACGCCCACTGGGCCACGAACTGCGGCTGAGCGCGCTTGCCGACGGCGGCGACGACGTAGACCGAGACGGGAACGGTGATCAGCGCGACGAGGGCCAGCAGCCAGGAGATCCAGAACATCACCGCGAGCACGCCGACCATGGTCAGCAGCGAGCCCATCATCTGGCTCAGGGTCTGCTGGAAGGTCTGGGCGATGTTGTCGATGTCGTTGGTGGCGCGGGAGAGGATCTCGCCGCGCTGCTGCTTGTCGAAGTAGCTCAGCGGCAGCCGCCCCAGCTTCTCCTCGACGTCCTGGCGCAGCCGGAAGACGGTGCGCTGGATGGCGGCGGTGACGACCCGCGCCTGGACGAGCCCGAACACGGAGGCGGCGACGTAGATCAGCAGCACCCACAGCAGCACCGTGCCGACGGCTCCGAAGTCGATGCCCTGGCCGGGGGTGAAGTCGACGCCGGACAGGACGTCCGCGATGTTGCCGTGGCCGTTGTGGCGCAGCGCGTCGAGAGCCTGGGCCTTGGTGGTGCCGGCCTCCATCTGCTGTCCGACGACACCGGCGAAGATCAGGTCGGTGGCGTGGCCGAGGACCTTGGGCCCCGCCACCGTCAGCGCGACGCTGGCCAGGCCGAGCAGCAGCACCGCCCAGAGCATGGGCTTCTCGGGGCCCATGCGGGCGAAGAGGCGGCGGCTGGAGCCCTTGAAGTCGGCGGACTTCTCGGTCGGCTGGCCGCCCATGAAGCGGGCGATGCCGGAGGCGGGCGCGGGCCCCCTGCGGGCGGGGGTGCCCTTCCCCGGCTCGCCCGGCCCTCCTTGACCATCCGGAGTGTCCGGCTTCTCGGGCCGTTCGCCGGACGCGCCGCCGGGGGTCTTCTCCAGGGACGGGGCGGGGGTCGCGGTGTCGTCGGCTCCGCCGCTGCCCTCCGCCGGGCCGGAGTCCGGCCGTTTCTCCGGTCCCGTCGTCTGCTGGGACCTCGCCGGGACGCTCACGCGGCCTCCTCCTCGGTGAGCTGGGACAGCACGATCTCCCGGTAGGTCTCGTTCGAGGCCATCAGCTCGGTATGGGTTCCGGTGCCGACGACGCGGCCCTCGTCCAGGACGACGATCCTGTCGGCGTCGCGGATGGTGGAGACGCGCTGGGCGACGACGAGGACGGTGGCGTCCCCGGTCTCGCGGGACAGCGCCGCCCGCAGCCGGGCGTCGGTGGCGTAGTCGAGCGCGGAGAACGAGTCGTCGAACAGGTAGATCCCGGGCCGGCGGACCAGGGCGCGGGCGATGGCCAGGCGCTGGCGCTGGCCGCCGGAGACATTGGAGCCGCCCTGGGCAATGGGGGCCTCCAGCCCGCCCTCCATGGCTTCGACGAACTCCCGGGCCTGCGCGGTCTCCAGCGCGGCCCACAGCTCCTCGTCGGTCGCGTCGGGCCGCCCATAGCGGAGGTTGGAGGCGACCGTGCCGGAGAACAGGTAGGGCTTCTGCGGGACCAGCCCGACCGTGCGGGCGATGAGGGCGGGGTCGGCCTCGCGCACGTTCACCCCGCCGATCAGGACCTCGCCCTCGGTGGCGTCGAACAGCCGGGGGACGAGACCCAGCAGCGTGGACTTGCCGCTGCCGGTGGAGCCGATGACGGCGGTGACCTCGCCGGGGCGCGCGACGAGGGAGACGTCCCTGAGCACGGGCTCCTCGGCGCCCGGGTAGCGGAAGCCGGCACCGCGCAATTCGAGGTGGCCGCGTCCGCGCAGCTCGGTGACCGGAGCGGCGGGCGGCACCACGCTGGACTCGGTGCTCAGCACCTCCTGGATCCGCTCGGCGCAGACCTCGGCACGCGGCACCATCATGAACATGAAGGTGGCCATCATGATGGCCATCAGGATCTGCATGAGGTAGCTGAGGAACGCGGTGAGGGCGCCGATCTCCATGTCACCGCCGTCTATGCGGTGACCGCCGAACCACAGCACGGCGACCGAGGCCACGTTCACGATCAGCATCACGGCCGGGAACATGACGGACGCCAGCCGCCCGGAGCGCAGCGAGACGTCCATCAGGGCGGTGTTGGCCTGGTGGAAGCGCTCGCGCTCGTGCCGGTCGCGGACGAACGCGCGGATGACGCGGATACCGGCGATCTGCTCGCGGAGGACGCGGTTGACGGTGTCGATCCGCTCCTGGACGTCCTTGAACACCGGGCGCAGCCGGCGGACGATCAGCGCCACGACGACGCCGAGCACGGGCACGATGGCCAGCAGCAGCCCGGACAGCGGCACGTCCTGCTTGAGCGCCATCAGGATGCCGCCGACGCACATGATCGGCGCGGCCACCATCAGCGTGAACGACATCAGCACCAGCATCTGGACCTGCTGGACGTCGTTGGTGGTACGCGTGATCAGGGAGGGTGCGCCGAACTTGCCCACTTCGCGGGCGGAGAAGGACTGCACCCGGTCGAAGACGGCCGCGCGCAGATCCCGGCCGACGGCCATCGCGATGCGCGCGCCGACGTACACCGCGCCGAGTGAGCAGACCAGCTGGAGGAGGGCCACCGCGGCCATCACCCCGCCGGTGGTGAGGATGTAGCCGGTATCGCCCTTCACCACGCCCTTGTCGATGATGTCGGCGTTGAGCGTGGGCAGATAGAGGGTCGCGAGCGTTTGGACGAGCTGAAGGAGCACCACCAGCGCCAAGGGGCGGGAGTAGCTCTTCAGACGAGCTCGGAGTAGGCGTACCAGCACACGAGAAGCCTATGCGAACGCCGTTCGTCCGATCCCCTGGTTTTTTTCCGGGTTTCCCCTTCCCGTTCCCCGGTGGGACCCGGACGCTGGTCCCCGGGATTTTCCGGGGTTTCCGTACCGTGCCGGAGGGAAACCGCCGCGATTGTCTCCGGGTTCTCCCGGGGATTCCGTCCGGATTTCGCGACCGGGGGCCGGGGGCGGGCCGGTACCCGTCATCATGGAGGCGGAAGAAGCGGCGATGACGCAGCCGACACATGGAACCGAAACGTGAAAGCGGGGTGCCCGTGGCGATCGCGGACACGGCACGACCGGGGCCGCCGGGCCGGGCGGTGCCGACGGGCACGATCCGGTACTGGGCCGCGGCGAAGGCCGCCGCCGGCACGGCCGAGGAGCCCTACGCGGCGCCGACGCTCGCCGACGCGCTGGCCGCCGCCCGGGAGCGGCACGCGGGACGCCCGGAGTTCGCTCGGGTCCTCGCGCGCTGCTCCTTCCTGGTGGACGGCGACCCGGTCGGCACCCGCGCGCACACCACGGTCCAGCTGGCCGAGGGCGGCACGGTCGAAGTGCTCCCGCCCTTCGCAGGAGGGTGACACCGGCACGATGAGGGCACGATGAGCGACCAGTACCACGACCCGTACCAGCCGAGGGACCCGTACGCCGGGTACGACGCGTACGACGGACACGGCCGGCAGGACGGTGCCGGACACCACGGCGACGCCGCACACCACGGCGACGCCGGGCAGGGCGGCCACGGCCGGCAGGACGGTTACGCCGCCTACGACCCGCACGCCGGCGACGGCACGGGGAACGGTGGCGCGTACGGCTACGCGTACCCCCCGCAGCAGCCGCAGGCTCACCAGCAGCCCCAGGCGCAGCAGTCCCAGCCGGCATACCAGCCACCCCAGAGTCAGCACCAACACCCGCAGGCGCAGCAGCAGCAAGCGCAGGGCGGGACCGCCTGGCCCACGGTCGGCGGGCAGCAGGGCTGGTCCTCCGCCGACGACCAGCCGACGCAGACCTGGCAGGCGCAGACCTGGGAGACACAGGCCTGGCAGCAGCAACTGCCGGTGACCGAGCCGTCGTACGGGACGCAGTCCCCCGCGCAGCCCCCTGCCCCGTCCCCCGGCAGGTCC
>NZ_JBPQTX010000423.1:0-5111 GCF_051386555.1 Streptomyces sp. URMC 126 | reverse complement strand
CTCAAACGCCGGACGGGCTGGAGTGGGCGCCCCTATTCAGCCCGTCCGGCGTTTGAGGACGAGCGGCGAAGCCGCGATAGCGGGGTCTGGGGCGCAGCCCCAGGAAGCGGCGAAGGGGCGGGTCTGGGGCACCCCTCACAGCCCCCGCACATACCGCACCTCCGCGACCGCCTCCCCGTCCACCGGATCCACCCGCTCCGCGCCGTCAGCCGCGAAACCCGCGCGAGCGTAGAAGCGACGAGCGCGCGCGTTCTCGCGCAGCACCCACAGACCCAGACGCGCATCCCCCCGCTGCCGCGCACTGTCGAGCGCGGCGGCGCACAGCGCACGCCCCACGCCGGTGCCGATGAGCGCGGGGCGCACGTAGAGGGCGTACAGCTCGCCGGCGGGCGCCGGGACGTCGGCGTCGCGGCAGGGGCCCAGGCAGGCCCAGCCCACCACGCCGTCCGCGGGGGCCTCGGCCACCAGCTCCACCGCCGGGAACTCGGCCGCCGCCCGGCGGGCCCGGTGCGCGGCGGCGTCCGCGGCCGGGTTCATGGCGGCGAGGTAGGGGGCGGGCACCAGGCCCCGGTACGCCTCCCGCCAGCCGGCGACCCGGATCTCCGCCACGGCGTCCACGTCTGCGTCGGTCATCTTCCGTATGCGCACCATGCACGCACGTTAGCGGGCGCGGGACGCCCGCAGACGGAAACGTCGGTATGTACGCGGAACGAGCGCACTCCGATTTGGGCGGGTGTGGCGATGGTGATTGGCTTTGCCCGCACCCGCGGGACACGCGGGCTGCTGCACATATCGTCATCCCGGAGGGCAAGTCATGGGCCAGGTCGAGGCCACCACCGAGCGGATCATCGCGGCGGACCCGGAGGAGGTGTTCGACACGCTCGCCGACTACAGCGGCACCCGTGCCAAGCTGCTGCCCGAGCAGTACAGCGAGTACGAGGTCCGGGAAGGCGGCGACGGCGAGGGCACGCTGGTGCACTGGAAGCTCCAGGCCACCAGCAAGCGCGTCCGGGACTGTCTGCTGGAGGTCACCGAGCCGTCCGCCGGGCAGCTGGTGGAGAAGGACCGCAACTCCAGCATGGTGACCACCTGGACCGTCACCCCCGCCGGCGAGGGCCGCGCCAAGGTCGTCGTCACCACGACGTGGACGGGCGCGACCGGCATCGGCGGCTTCTTCGAGCGGGCCTTCGCGCCCAAGGGCCTGGCCCGGATCCACGACGCCGTGCTCGCCCGGCTGGCCGGTGAGGTGGAGAAGGGCTGACCCGGCCGGCCGGGATCGGCGCCAGGCTTTTCGGGGCCGGCCCGTCCGCCGGAGCGGGCCCCGACCGCCGGGGCCGGCCCCGGCGCCGTGGGCTGACCTGCGGCCTCACCTGTTCGAGTGGTTTTCCCGGCCCCGTGCCGGGCTGCCACAACGCCTCCCACCGGCGGAAAGCCATCATGGCCGAACTCCCGGGTAAAACGTCGCGCTTGCTCCCCGTTGTCGCGTAATGCGAAAAAAGGGCGGCCGGACCAGGCGCGACGACGGGAGCACACACGTGGGCGGGTCCATCTCCGAGGCCATCGTGGCGACGAGCGGTCCACCCGCCCTGCCCGCGAGCGGCCCCGTCCCGGCCGGCCGGCGTCCCCGGCCGGGCCGGGGGCGGGTCCGCCTCGTCTTCACCGCGCTGATGCTCACCCTGCTCCTCGCGGCGCTCGACCAGACGATCGTGGCCACCGCCCTCCCACGGATCGTCGGCGACCTGCACGGCGTGGACCGGATGTCCTGGGCCGTCACCGCCTACCTGCTCACCTCCACCGTCGTCCTGCCGCTCTACGGCAAGGTCGGCGACCTCCTCGGCCGCAAGGCCGTCTTCGTCTTCGCGATCGTCGTCTTCGTCCTCGGCTCCGGACTGGCCGGCTGGTCACGGACGATGGACCAGCTCATCGCCTTCCGCGCACTCCAGGGCGTCGGCGCCGGCGGGCTGCTCATCGGGGTGCAGGCGATCATCGCCGACATCGTCCCGCCCCGCGAACGCGGCCGCTTCCTGGGCGTCATCAGCGCAGCCTTCGGCCTCGCCTCCGTCGCCGGGCCGCTGCTGGGCGGGTACTTGACCGACCACGCCTCCTGGCGCTGGTGCTTCTACGTCAACGTCCCCTTCGGCCTGATCACCCTCGCCGTCGTCCTCAAGGCCCTGGACCTGCCCCGGCCCACCGCCCGCGGCCGGTTCGACGTCCTCGGCGCGCTGCTGCTCAGCACCTCGGCCACCTGCCTGGTGCTGCTCACCAGCTGGGGCGGCACCGAGTACGCGTGGACCTCCCGCGTCACCGTCGGCCTCGCCGCCGGGGCGCTCGGCACGGCCCTGCTGTTCCTCGTCGTCGAGCAGTACGCGGCCGAACCCATCATCCCGCCGCACCTCTTCCGCGACTCCGTCTTCGTCGTCACCGGCCTGATCGGCGCGGTGGTCGGCGTCGGACTGTTCGGGGCCGCCAGCTACCTGCCGACCTTCCTCCAGATGGTCGACGGCGCCGACGCCACCGAATCCGGGCTGCTGATGCTGCCGATGATGGGCGGCGTCGTGGCGTCCTCGCTCGTCGCCGGCCAACTCGTCAGCCGCACCGGCCACTACAAGCTGCTGCCCGTCCTGGGCTGCGCCCTCTCCGCCGAGGGCATGTACCTGCTGTCGCACCTGGACGCCGGCACCGGCCGGCTGGTCTACAGCCTCTGGATGGCCGTCCTCGGCATCGGCATCGGCCTGTGCCTGCCGGTCCTGGTCCTCGCCGTGCAGAACTCCGTCCACCCCGCCGACCTCGGCACCGCCACCAGCGCCAACAACTTCTTCCGGCAGATCGGCGGTTCGGTAGGGGCGGCGGTCTTCGGCACGCTCTTCGCCCACCGGCTGGCCGCCCGGCTCGCCGGCGAACTCCCGCGCCGCGCCGGGCTCCCCGACGCCGACTCCCTCACCCCCGGCCTCGTCCACGCCCTTCCGGCGGCGCTGCGGGACGGCTACGTCCGGGCGTACGCGGACGCCATGCCGCGGATCTTCCTCTACCTGGTGCCGGTGTTCGTCCTCGGCTTCCTGTTCGCCTTCCTGCTGAAGGAGAAACCGCTGGTGTCCCACAACGCCCCCGACGCGCCCACCATCCCGTCCGCCCGGACCGAGCCGCCCCCGCCACCGCCCGCGCCCCTGATCACCGAGCCGGACCCGGCGCGGGAGGCGTACGTTCCCGACGTTCCCGGCGTCCCCGGTGTTTCCGAACCCGCCTCCCAGGACGCGTCGTCGCACTCCGCCGGGGCGCACACCGGGGCGTCGGCCGGGGTGCCCGTCACCGGTGCCGTCCAGCACCAGGACGGCACCACCGTCGCCCGGGCCGCGCTCACCCTGATCGACGTCCAGGGGCGGCAGATCGGGCGCGGCTCCAGCGGCGAGGACGGCCGGTACGCGCTCAGCACGCCCGGCACCGGCTCGTACGTCCTCATCGCGGCGGCCGGGGGCCACCAGCCGCAGGCGGTCACCGTGACCGTCGGCGACCGGCCGGTCGAACTCGACGTGGTCCTCGGCGGCGCGGGACGGCTGGCGGGCACCGTACGGGCCGCCGACGGCAGTCCGGTGTGCGAGGCGCTGGTGACGCTCACCAGCGTGCAGGGGGAGGTCGTCGCCTCCACCCGGACCGGGCACGAGGGCGGCTACGTCATCGGCGAACTCGTCGCGGGCGAGTACACCTTGGCCGCCAGCGCCCCCGCCTGCCGCCCGGCCGCCCTCCCGGTCACCGTCCAGTCCGCCCGCGAGACCCGGCAGGACATCGAGCTGGCGGGCGGCGCGGTGCTGCGCGGCACGGTCCGCGCCGGGGGCGGGCGGCCGGTCGAGGACGCCCGCGTCACCCTGCTCGACGCGGCGGGGAACGTCGTCGACTCCGCCATCACGGGTGCCGACGGCACGTTCCGCTTCGTCGATCTGTCCGCGGGGGAGTACACCGTGGTCGCGGCCGGGTACCCGCCGGTGGCGACGGTCCTCCAGGTCGCCGGAGGCGGCCGGACCGAGCGGGATCTGCAACTCGGCCATGCGGACCAGGGGCTGACGGACGCCTTCCGGGAGCGGTTCGGGAGGTGAGGTGGGACAGGTGGGGAGGGGGCATGGCGCTTCAGCCGCCGGCCGGTGACGCCGCGTCCGCGCTCGGCCGGCCGGCGTCCGCTCGGTTCTCGCCCTTCCCGCGGTCGCCCGTGCCGTCTTCCGCGGTGGCCCGGTGGGTGCTCGGGCTCACGCCCCTGACCCGCTTGAACGCCGCGCTGAAACCGAAGGGATCGGCGTAGCCGACGCGCCGCGCGACGGCGGCCACCGTCGTGCCGGGCTCGGACAGCAGATCGGCGGCCAAGGCCATGCGCCACTCCGTCAGGTAGGTCAGCGGGGGTTCGCCCAGCAGGGCCTGGAAACGCTTGGCGAACGTGGAACGGGACACTCCGGCGACGGCCGCCAGGGACGGCAGCGTCCAGGCCCGCTCCGGAGCGTCGTGCATGGCGCGCAGGGCGGGGCCCACCACGTCGTCACCCAGCGCCCGGTACCAGGCGGGCGGCGCGGCCCCGGGCCGGTCGAACCACTCGCGCAGCGTGCACACCAGCAGCCAGTCCAGCAGCCGGTCGGCCACGATCCGCCGGCCGGGCAGACCGGCGGTGAGCTGGACCTCCAGGTAGTCGCGCATGGCGGCGCAGTCGTGCTCGTCGGGGACCACGGCGACCGGCGGCAGGGCGTGCAGCAGCCTCCGCGGCACTTCGCCCGGGACCCGGTAGGCGCCGGCCAGGAGCGTCGTCCGGCCGTCGGGTGCCCCCGGGTCGTCCGTGAAGGTGAACGGACCCCGGACGATCGCGGTCTCGCCCGTGCGCAGCGGGCGCGCCTCCCCACCGTCGTCCGGGACGATCCGGCCGGCGCCGTGCAGGGGGACGCACAGGGTGAGGTAGGCGTCGTCGGCGAAGCGGAGCGTCCACGGGGGTGTGAGCACCGAGCCGGCGAGGACGGCGCCGTTGGCGCGCACGCCGCGCAGCAGGTCGTCGAAGGGGTCCATGGGCGGCACGCAGGAACGGATAGGGGCGTACCAACGCAGACGTGGCGGAGCGATCCTTATTCGTACCGCACACCCTT
>NZ_JBPQTX010000422.1:0-5114 GCF_051386555.1 Streptomyces sp. URMC 126 | reverse complement strand
ACCCCCTACCCCTCGACCACTCCCTGCCCCTCGACCACCCACCGGGCGATCCGCCGCAGCAGCGGCACCGGCGCAGCCGTCTCCGCGTGCCCGAACCCCCGCTCGATCCACAGCTCCGTGGAGGCCGGATCCCCGGCCGCCGCGAGCGCCCGCGGATGGTCGAGCGGGAAGTACGGATCCCGGTCGCCGTGCACGATCAGCACCCGTCGGGGCGCGATCGACGGCACCGCCGCCACCGGCGGCACCGGCACCGGATCCCACTCCGCGGCGTGCACCCGCGTACGCAGCGCCCACCGGGCCACCGCCCGCCCGGCAGGGCGGGTCACCGCCCAGTGCAGCCGCCGCATCGGGGCCGTCCCCCGGTAGAACCAGCGGGCGGGCGCGCTGACCGCCACCACCATGTCGGCATGTGCCCCTGTGCGCCCCTCGTGCTCTGGACCGGTCCCCGGAAGGTGGAGACCACCGTGCCGCAGTGCCACGGAGCCGCCCATCGAGAAGCCGACGGTGGCCACCCGCTCGTATCCCAGCCGCCGGGCCCAGCCCACGGCCGCGGCCAGGTCCAGCACCTCCCGGTCGCCGACCGTCGAGTGCCCACCCGAACGGCCGTGTCCCCGGAAGGAGAACGTGATCACGGCCGTGTACTGGGCGAACACCTCCGCCGCCCGGCGCAGCGCGGGCCGGTCCAAGGCGCCCGTGAAGCCATGGGCGAGCACGACGGCGGGGGGCCGCGGACCCGTCCCGGGCGGCGGCGGTCCGGGCTGGTGGGCGGCCTCCACCCGTACCCCGTCGGCTGTCAAGAGGACGATGCGATGACCACCCGAAGTGATCGACGAAACACAAGGTCGGGCAAAGTCGTCGGCGCCCGGGAAAGTCATGTGGGCTATTCTGCTGCGCAGAGAGGATCCGGGCAGAGTCGCCCCCGGGTCCTTTTGTGCATTCGGACGTGCGCGCCCCGCGGACGACCGGGCGCACGCGTGCTTCCGGGCGCGCACCCGCACACTCCCCCAGCACCACGCCTGGGTGGTACCCCCGTCGCAGGGACCGAGGAGGAACCGACGCCATGGGCGAGCGAAGCGCGCACGACAGGAACGGCAGGGCCGACGGCAGGCCGGGGGAGAGGACGGACAGCGGGGCGGGTGACCGTCGATGAGCTCCCTTCTGCTGCTGACCAACGCCCTCCAGCCCTCCGCCGAGGTGCTGCCCGCGCTCGGACTGCTGCTGCACAGCGTCCGCGTCGCCCCCGCCGAGGGCCCGGCGCTCGTGGACGTGCCGGGCGCCGACGTCATACTGATCGACGGCCGGCGGGACCTCCCGCACATCCGCAGCCTCTGCCAGCTGCTGCGCTCCACCGGGCCCGGCTGCCCGCTGCTCCTCGTCGTCACCGAGGGCGGCCTGGCCGCCGTCACCGCCGACTGGGGTGTGGACGACGTCCTCCTCGACACCGCGGGCCCCGCCGAGGTGGAGGCCCGGCTGCGGCTGGCCATGGGCCGGCAGCAGATCTCGACGGACGACAGCCCCATGGAGATCCGCACCGGCGACCTGTCCGTGGACGAGGCGACGTACAGCGCCAAGCTCAAGGGACAGGTGCTGGACCTCACCTTCAAGGAGTTCGAGCTGCTGAAGTACCTGGCCCAGCACCCGGGCCGGGTCTTCACCCGGGCGCAGCTCCTCCAGGAGGTGTGGGGGTACGACTATTTCGGCGGCACCCGGACCGTGGACGTCCATGTGCGGCGGCTGCGGGCGAAGCTGGGACCCGAGCACGAGTCCCTGATCGGGACCGTCCGGAACGTCGGCTACCGCTTCGTACTGCCGGAGAAACCGGACAAGAACGAGAAGACGGACGCCCCCGCGCCGGCGGCCGAACGGGTGGCGGAGCCGCCGGCGCGTACCCCCGCCGAGGAGGCGCCCACCGCGGGCCGAACAAAGAGTCCGCGACCGGCCAAACGGTAGGTGGACCCGCGTAGACTGCCGCGCGTGGCCAAGGTGACGCGGGACGATGTGGCGAGACTGGCGGGGACATCCACCGCGGTGGTCAGCTACGTCATCAACAACGGACCGCGCCCGGTGGCACCGGCGACGCGGGAGCGGGTGCTGGCCGCGATCAAGGAGCTCGGCTACCGGCCGGACCGGGTGGCGCAGGCGATGGCCTCCCGCCGCACGGACCTCATAGGCCTGATCGTCCCGGACGCCCGCCAGCCCTTCTTCGCGGAGATGGCGCACGCGGTCGAACAGGCCGCCGCCGAGCGCGGCAAGATGGTCCTGGTCGGAAACTCCGACTACCTCGACGAACGCGAAGTGCACTACCTCCGGGCCTTCCTGGGGATGCGGGTCTCCGGCCTCATCCTGATCAGCCAGGGCCCGAGCGAGCACGCCGCCATAGAGATCGACGCGTGGGACGCCCGCGTGGTCCTCATGCACCGCCGCCCCGACGCGATCGACGACGTCGCCGTGGTGACGGACGACATCGGCGGCGCCCAGCTCGCCACCCGCCACCTCCTGGAGCACGGCCACCCCTACGTCGCCTGCCTCGGCGGCACCGAGCACACCCCGGCCGTCGGTGACCCGGTCACCGACCACGTCGAGGGCTGGCGCCGGGCCATGCGCGAGGCCGGCAAGTCCACCGAGGGCCGGCTCTTCCACGCCCCCTACAACCGCTACGACGCCTACAAGGTGGCCTTGGACCTGCTGTCCGGCCCGGACCGCCCGCCCGCCGTCGTCTGCGCCACCGACGACCAGGCCATCGGCGTGCTGCGCGCGGCCCGCGAGCTGCGCATCGACGTACCCGGCGAGCTGGCCGTCGCCGGCTTCGACGACGTCAAGGAAGCCGCGCTCACCGACCCGCCGCTGACCACCGTGGCCTCCGACCGGCAGGCGATGGCCCGATCGGCCGTCGACCTGGTGCTGGACGACGGGCTGCGGTACGCGGGGACGCGGCGGGAGCGGCTGAAGCAGTTCCCCTCGGCGCTGGTCGTCCGGCGGTCGTGCGGGTGCGGCGGCGAGTAGCGGACCGCCCGGCCCCTGGCGCCGCCATGGCCTCGGATGCGGCTGCGCCCCCCGACGCCGTAATGGCAGCCAACGCCCCCATGTCCGCCCACGCCCCCATGTCCGGCAACGTCGCCATGGCCGCCGGCGTCGCCATGGCCGCCGGTGCCGCCATGGTCGTCGGCGTCCCCCGCCCGTCCCGTTCACGGCCGCAGCCGTGCCTGGACGAGAGCCTGCGAACCGTCCGTACGCCAAGCCGGCCGTACGGCGTCCAACCGGTCGACGGTCTCCTTCGGGAGCCCCACGGCCACCTCGGACTTCAGGGTGCGCAGCGCCACGAGCGAGCCCGGCACGCCCGCCACGGCGTCGGCGAACGGGCGGTCCGCCGGCCAGGCGCGGTCTCCCACCAGGCGTCGGTAGTTGAGGTCGCCCTTGAACACGCACAGAACGGCCGAGGCCAGGGCGGCGCGGAGATCGGCGGGCATGTCGTCGAAGCCGAGGGGCGAGCAGTGGAAGGCGTGGGTGGTCTGCCGGAGCCGGCCCGTGGCGGCGGCCTCCCGGAGGCGCCGGGCCGCTCTGCCCGCCTCGTTCCGGAAGGCGGTCATGCGCACCAGACAGTCGCGGACGTCCGAGGCCGTGGCGTCGGAGACGTAGTACGGACGCGGTTTGACGTGCAGGACCACGGACGTCGCACGCCCGGTCGTCAGCAGATGGTCCGCGAGAAGGAGATCGGCGAGGAGCTCCCGGCCCGCGTTGTCGAGGATCATATGGACGTCCCCCGGCGGGCGGCGGCTGATGTGTCTCCACACCGCCTCGACGTCGTCCGACAGGAGCTCCGGGAGACGCGGGGCGCCGGAGCCGCCCGCGGCGCTCGCAGCGTCACCATCGGCGGGGTCGGTGATCTCTTGTACCAGCTGGAACCCGAGGTCGGCGCGGTTGCCGTGGAGGGACGCCAGCACCAGGGCGCGGAACGCCTCGTCGGGCGGCGCGTCGGCGAGCCCGTCGAGCCAGTCGGTACCGGACTCCAGCGCCGCGTCGGCCAGTTCGGCGCCCTTCATGGGAGCGAACGGGTCGACGCCCTGCCAGGGGCCGGGGGAGAAATGGTCGACGCACTCCAGCAGGCGTAGGTAGAAGTAGCTCTCCGCCCACAGGAACGGCGTCTCGCTCCACGGCCGGCCGTAGTGCCGCCGGTCGCGGGCCGTCCAGGGGGCGACGGCGGCCGTCTCCGGCGCCGGCGGCCGGATCTTGCCCGTGCGCGACTCGTCTAGCAGGGCCTCCAGGCGGGCCCGCTGCTCAGGGCCGTACGGATTGCCTTCGCACAGCCGGCGGACGAGAGCCGGGTGCCGTTCGTGGAAGACCCCCCAGCCGTACTCGCCGGGATCGGCGATGCCGTAGGCGGGGGCCGCGCCGTTCGCGTCCGTCGTGGTCGTCTTCATCGTCGCCGCCATCGTTCCTCGCTCCTTGATCGCTGGTCGTTGATCGCTGATCACTGCTCACCGTGAGCGGAGCGGCCCGGCTGTCCCGTCGCCGTTCCTGCTTCTCCGCACCCTCAGAATGCCCCTCCGAACGTGCCGTATCGCCCATTCGGACCATGACGGAACCCTGTCAGGGGCGCTCAGGGACGCACACGCGCCCCGCGCCCGACCAGACCGTGCGGGGTGGGGCGGACGGGGGGCAAACAGGAACGGATAGGGGCGTACCAACGCAGACGTGGCGGAGCGATCCTTATTCGTACCGCACACCCTTCTGGCGAGCTTCTCAGCGCTCACTCAGACTGTTCTCATGAACAGGGAGGACAGTCATACATATGACGACGGAGAACCCCCGCCCGAGCGGTCACCAGCACCCTGAGTCCCCCCGCGCCTACCCCGCCCCGCCGGTCCACCCGCCGCAGGGCCCGGTGAGTACGCCGGACGGCTCCACCGTCTGGCCCGGCGACCCTTACGGGAGCGGCGGGACGTACGCCACCGGCGTCCACCGCCTCGGCCCCGGCGGCCCCAGCGGTCCCGGCGGTCCCGGCGATCTCAGTCACCCCACGGGCCCCACAGGCCCCACCGGGCACGCCGGGCACGCCGGCCACCCCAGCCACGGAGGAACCCCCTCCGGCCCCGGCGGCTACGCCGGATTCGGCG
>NZ_JBPQTX010000421.1:0-5120 GCF_051386555.1 Streptomyces sp. URMC 126 | reverse complement strand
GGCGCGTCCGGCGGAAACACCTGTGCCGTTTCCGCCGTACCGCTCCCCCGGCCCCCAGCCGAGGCCTGCCTACCCACCGGTCCCGGTTCACCCCACCCGGACCGCATGTCCGTTCCACCCACCCGTTTTTCTTCCGCCGAAACGAAACGAATGGAATGACGCGCATGCAACAGCACGAGCAGCACGACCCGGCCGCCCGCGAATCCGTCGCGCTCGTCGGCATCGGCTGCCGGTTCCCCGGCGGTATCGATTCCCCGGAAGCCTTCTGGAACTTCCTGTCCGGCGGCAAAGTGTCCGCCGAACCCACCCCCGAGGACCGCTGGCGCCCCTATACGAAGATCAGCCCGGAGTTCTCCGAGGCGCTCCGACGCGCCGAGCGGCCGGGCAACTTCATCGGTGACGTCGACGGGTTCGACGCCGAGTTCTTCGGCATCACGCCGCGCGAGGCGGAGTTCATGGACCCGCAGCAGCGGCTCGTCCTCGAAGTGGCGTGGGAGGCGCTGGAGCACGCCGGCATGGCCCCCCGCTCGGTGGCCGGTTCCGACGCCGGTGTCTACATCGGCACCTGCTCCGACGACTACGGTCGGCGGCTGCTGGAGGACCTGCCCCGGATCGAGCCGTGGACGGGCATCGGCGCCCAGCTGACCGGCATCGCCAACCGCGTCTCGCACGTCCTCGACCTGCACGGCCCGAGCTTCGTCCTCGACTCGGCCTGCTCGGCGTCGCTGGTCGCGGTGCACCTGGCCTGCCAGTCGCTGCTCACGGGCGAGACGTCCCTCGCCCTGGCGGGCGGCGTCAACATCATCCTCTCCCCCGCGTACACCCTCACCCTGGAGGCGGCCGGCGCCCTCTCCCCCGACGGCCGCAGCAAGCCGTTCGACGCGGAGGGCGACGGGTACGGGCGCGCCGAGGGCTGCGGCGTCCTGGTGCTGAAGCGGCTGGCGGACGCCGAGCGGGACGGCGACCGGATCCTGGCCGTGATCAAGGGGACCGCCGTCGCCCAGGACGGCGCCACCAACGGCATCATGGCCCCCAACCCCGACGCCCAGCGCGACCTGCTGCGCCTCGCCTGGCAGCGGGCGGGCCTGGACCCGGCCACCGCCGGCTACATCGAGGCGCACGGCACCGGCACCCGGCTCGGCGACCCCGTCGAGGCGTCCGGTCTGCACGCCGTGTTCGGCACCGGGCGGCCGGACGGCAAGCCGTGCTGGATCGGTTCGGTGAAGTCCAACATCGGTCACGCCGAGCCCGCTTCGGGCGTCGCCGGGATCATCAAGGCCACGCTGATGCTGCGCGAGGCGGAGCTGGCGGCCACGGTCCTCACCAGCGAGCCGAGCCCCGACATCCCCTGGGACGACTGGGGGCTGCGGCTGGTCACCGAGCACCAGCCGTGGCCCAAGGGCGACACCCCGCGCCGGGCCGGCGTCTCCGGGTACGGCTACGGCGGCACCATCGGGCACGTCGTCCTGGAGGAGGCGCCCGCCGCCGCCGAGGAGCCGGCCGCGGAGCCGGCCGAGGGCGTGCGCGCGTACCCCCTCTCGTACCGCTCCCGCCCCGGCGTCACCGCCTACGCGGGCCGCCTCGCCGACTGGCTGGAGCAGCACCCCGGCACCCCGCTGTCCGCCGTCGGCCACACCCTGGCCACCCGCCGCAGCCACCTGGAGCACCGGGCCACCGTGATCGCCGACGGCCGCGCCGAGCTGGTGGCCCGGCTGCGCGAGCTGGCCGCCGACGAGACCGGGGAGCGGCAGCTCGACGGCGTCGTCACCGGTGCCGTACCGCCCGCCGGCAAGGACGCCGGGACGGTGTGGGTGTTCTCCGGGCACGGTTCGCAGTGGGCCGGGATGGGCGCCGAACTGCTGCGTGAACGGCCGGAGTTCGCGGCCGTCATCGACGCGCTGGAGCCGGTGTTCCGGGAGGAGCTGGACTTCTCGCCCCGGCAGGCCCTGCTGGACGGCGACTTCGGCACCGTCGACCGCGCCCAGTCGATGATCTTCGCGACGCAGGTCGGCCTCGCCGAGGTGTGGCGGGCGCTCGGCCACCGGCCGTCCGCCGTCATCGGGCACTCGGTGGGCGAGATCGCCGCGGCCGTGGTCGCCGGGGCGCTGTCCCTGGAGGACGGCGCCCGGCTGAGCGGCCGGCGGTCCGCGCTGCTGCGCCGGGTGGCGGGCAAGGGCGCGATGGCCATGGTCGGACTGCCCTTCGACGAGGTGGCGGCACGGCTGGCGGACGACGGGCGGATCTCCGCCGCCATCGCGTCCTCCCCGCTGTCCTCGGTGGTCTCCGGCGACGCCGACGCCGTGGCGGCACTGGTCCGGGACTGGCAGGCGGAGGGGCTGCCGGTACGGAACGTCAACTCCGACGTCGCCTTCCACAGCAGGCACATGCTGGAGCTCACCGACGGACTCAGGGACGCCCTCCGGGAACTGGCCCCACGCGCCCCGGAAGTGCCGCTCTACACCACGGCCCTCGCCGACCCCCGGTCGGACGCGCCGCACGACGCCGCGTACTGGGTGGCCAACCTGCGCGAACCGGTCCGCCTCGCGCAGGCGGTGACGGCCGCCGTCGAGGACGGGTACCGCCGCTTCCTGGAGGTCTCGCCGCACCCCGTCGTCTCCCACTCGGTCAACGAGACGCTGGCGCATCTGGACGTCTCCGGCGCCCACGTCGCCCACAGCCTCCGCCGCGACAAGCCCGAACTGCGGACGCTGCTGGCCGCGCTGGGCGGTCTGCACGCCCACGGGGCCGACATCGACTGGTCGCTCCACCACCCGGCCGCGCCGCCCGCCGAGTTGCCGCCGGTCGTCTGGCAGCACCGCAGGCACTGGCTCGACGCCGTGCTGCCGGCCGCCGCGGTCGTCTCCCACCAGCACGACGTCAGCGGCCACACCCTGCTCGGCGCGCCCGTGGACCTCGCCACGGCCGACGGCACGACGCTGCGCGTCTGGAACACCGTCCTGGACGAGGCCAGCCGGCCCTTCCCGGGCGGGCACTCCCTGCACGGCGCCTCGATCGTCCCCGCGTCCTCGATCATCCACACCTTCCTGGAGGCCGCTCCGGGCGTCGGCGGCAGCAAGGCGCTGTTCGACCTCTCGCTGCGCTTCCCCATCGCCCTCGCCTCGTCACGCGAGGTGCAGGTGGTACGGGAGGGGCTGAACCTGCGGCTGAGCACCCGGGCCGTCGGCACCAAGGGCTGCCCCGGCAACTGGCTGACGCACACGTCCGGTTCGACCATGGCCGACAGCGCCGTACCGTTCCCGGACGCCTTCCTGACCGTACGGGCCCCGGAGGACCTGGAGACCGCCGACCCGTCGGTGGTGATCGGCCGGCTGGACGCGATCGGCGTCGAGGGCATCGCCTGGCCGTGGGAGGTCAGGGAGCTGCTCAAGGGCGAGAACGTGCTGCGGGCCGTGATCCACGCGCCCGCCGTGCCGGGTGACCAGGTCACGTGGGCGCCGCTGCTGGACGCGGCCCTCGGCGTCGTCCCCGTCATCTACGGCGGGCCGCCCACCGTCCGGATGCCGGCCCACATACGCGAGGTGCGCGTGGTCGGCGAGGCGCCCGAGACCGGTGTGGTGGACATCCGGCTCGTGGACCCGGAGACGGACACCGTCGACATCGTCATCAGCGACGAGAGCGGGCGGCTGTGCGCCTGGCTGCCGGGCACCCGGTTCGGCGCGCTGCGCGCGGAGGCGCCGGCGGCCGGGGGCGCGGCGGAGGCGGAGGCCGCGCCGTCGTCCGAAGCGGCCGAGGCGGCGCCCGTCGACTGGCGCTCGCTGCCGGCGGACGTCCTGGCCGCCCGGATCGACGAGGAGGTCTGCGGGCAGCTGGCCCGTGAGATGAAGATCCCGGCGGCGGAGCTGGACCGCGACCGGCCGCTGACCGACCTGGGCCTGGACTCGGTGATGTCGATGGTCGTCTGCGGCCGGCTGGAGAAGCTGCTCGGCATCCGGCTGCCGGTGACGGTGTTGTGGAACCACCCGACGGCCGGGGGCCTCGCGGCGTACGTCGCCGGGCAGTTGGGGGCTGTGGAGGAGGCAGCGGCGTAAGACGCCTTCGATCCCTGCCGGCCGGCCCGTGTGCGACTTCCGTCGCGCGCGGGCCGGTCGGCGTTGTGGGGTGCGGCACCTCTTGACAGCCGGGTGACCGTCGGGCAGCTTCGTTTCCGTTGGACGGATTCTTCATTCCACCATACGGAAGTGAGCATCTCGTGATCGTTCCCGACGATCGGCGTCTGGCCGCCAACCTCTCGCTCCTCTACGCCGACCTGCCGCTCCTGGAACGCCCGGCCGCCGCGGCCGCCGCCGGCTTCAGCGCCGTCGAGCTGTGGTGGCCGTGGCCCGACGAGCCCTGCCCGCCGCGCGCCGAACTCGACGCCCTGCGCGATGCGTTGACGGCCGCCGGCACCCGGCTCGTGGGGCTCAACTTCTACGCCGGCCGGCTGCCCGGGCCCGACCGGGGGGCGCTCTCCCTGCCGGGCCGGGAGTCGGAGCGCTTCCGCGCCAACATCGACGTCGCCGCCGGCTTCGCCGGGTCGCTGGGCTGTACGGGCCTCAACGCCCTCTACGGCAACCGGCTGCCGGGCGTGGACCCGGCCCGCCAGGACGCCCTCGCCCTCGACAACCTCGTCCTCGCGGCGCGCGCGGCGCACCGGGCCGGTGCCGATCTGCTGATCGAGGCGCTCAACTCGGCCGAATCGCCGGACTACCCCCTCGTCACGGCCGAGGCGGCCGTCGCCGTCGCGGAGCGCGTCAACGCGGTGACGCGGCTGGGGAACGCGAAGTTCCTGATGGACCTGTACCACCTGGCGATGGGCGGCGCGGATCCGGAAGACGTCATCGACCGCTACGCGGCCGCGGCCGGGCACGTGCAGTTCGCGGACTGTCCGGGGCGGGGGGCGCCCGGGACGGGACGGCTCGACTTCAAGGCTCTGGTGGGGCGGTTGCGGAAGGCGGGGTATGGGGGGTGGGTCGCGCTGGAGTATCGGCCGTAGGGGGGTGATGCCCCGGTCCCGCCCTTTCACCGTTTCTCGCGGGGGCAGGCCCCCGCAACCCCCCGAAGCGCCCTCCGGGCGCTGTCCTCAAACGCCGGACGGGCTGGAGTGGGCGCCCTATCAAGCC
>NZ_JBPQTX010000420.1:0-5156 GCF_051386555.1 Streptomyces sp. URMC 126 | reverse complement strand
CCCCCATTCACTCGCCCGCCCCCACCCCCGCGCAGCTCGCGGAGTGGGCCCTCGCCGGCGCCGGCGAGCGAGCCGTGGCCCGGCTCTGCCTCCGGCTCGGCACGCCCGCCGGCCCGGACGCGCTCTGGCCGCTGACCTTCCACCTGGAAGCGGTGGACGAACCGGGCGTGGTCTCCGCCCAGCGCGTCTGGGACGGGGAGTCCGACGCCGGGCCCCCCGCCGTCGGCGGCCGGATCCTGGAGAGCCCGCAGGAGACGCTGACCGAGGGGCTGGCCCGCGCGGCCCGGATGTTCCGGCCCGTCGCCGCCTGCCTGGCGGAGAGCCGGCCCACCCGGGTGCTCCTCAACCCGTTCCAGGCCGCCGAGTTGTTCGGCGACACCGCGACCGCCCTGCACACCGCGGGCATCGGGCTCGTCGTCCCGGCCGAGCTGTCCGGCGAGGACGCCCACGTGCTCGGCCCCCGCCTCCGCGTCGGCACCCGCCGCCGGGCGGCCGCCACCGCCGGCGCGCCCCACACCCGTACCCGTACCGTCACCTACCGCTGGGAAGCCGTCGTCGGCACCGAGACGGCCACCCCCGGCGAGGTCACCGCCCTGGCCTCCCGCGGCGAACCGCTCGCCGCCTGGCGGGGCACCTGGCTCCGGCTCGACCCCGAGCGGATCGACGACCTGGCCGGACTGGTCGGCACGACCGGCCGGCTGTCCACCGCCGAGGCGCTGGCCGTCGCCCTGTGCGGACGCCACCACACCGAGGAGTTCGGTGACGTCCCGGCCGTGGCCGACGGCTCGGTCGCGGACCTCGTCGGCCGGCTGCGCGAGGCGGCCGGGCGCACCGAGCCCGACCTCACCGGCGTCCACGCCGACCTCCGCGACTACCAGCGGCGGGGTGTCGCCTGGCTGCAATCCCTCACCGACCTGGGGTTCGGGGCGCTGCTCGCCGACGACATGGGTCTCGGCAAGACCCTCCAGACCATCGCGCTGCTCGCCGGCCGCACCGGCGACCGCCCCCGGCTCGTCGTCTGCCCGACGTCCGTGGTGAGCAACTGGGAGCGGGAGCTGGCCCGGTTCGCCCCCGGCCTGACCGTGTTCCGCCACCACGGCGCCCGGCGCGCCACCGACCCCGCCGCTTTCCCGCCCGGAGCCGTCGTCGTCACCAGCTACGCCCTGCTGCGTCTGGACGCCGACCTGCTCGCGTCCGTCGGCTGGGACCTCGTCGTCCTGGACGAGGCGCAGCAGATCAAGAACCACACGGCACAGACGTTCCGCGCCGCCATGCGCCTGGAGGCCCGGGCCCGGGTCGCGCTGACCGGTACCCCGGTCGAGAACCGGCTGTCGGAGCTGTGGTCCGTCACGCACTTCGCCAATCCCGGGCTGCTCGGTTCGCACCGGCGGTTCAAGGAGCAGTTCGCCGGGCCGATCGAGCGGGACGGCGACCAGGAGGCGGCCGAGCGGCTGCGCGCCGTCGTCACGCCGTTCATGCTGCGCCGCCTGAAGAGCGCGGTGGTCGACGAGCTGCCGGCCAAGATGGAGTCCACGGTCGCCTGTGACCTCACCGCCGAACAGGCCCGGCTCTACCGCGCGGCCCTCGCGGACGCGCTCGAAGGGGACGGCGGGCTCGGCACCGGGATCCGCCGGCAGGGCAACGTCCTGCGGCTGCTCACCCACCTCAAGCAGATCTGCAACCACCCCGCGCAGTACCTGGGCGAGGCGGACCCGGCGGCGGGCTCGACGGCCGGCCGCTCCGGGAAGCTGATGCGCGCGACGGAGATGCTCGGCGAGGCCGTGGCCGCGGGCGACCGGGCCCTGGTCTTCACCCAGTACCGCGTCATGGGAGAGCTGCTGGCCCGCCACCTGGCGGCCGAACTGGGCCTGGACGACGTACCGTTCCTGCACGGCGGCACCCCGGCCGAGCGGCGTGACGCGATGGTGGACGCGTTCCAGCACGACGACGCGGCGTCCCCGCTGCTCATCGTCAGCCTCAAGGCGGGCGGCTTCGGCCTCAACCTCACCCGGGCCTCGCATGTCCTGCACTACGACCGCTGGTGGAACCCCGCCGTCGAGGACCAGGCCACCGACCGCGCCCACCGCATCGGCCAGACCAGGACCGTGCACGTGCACAAGCTGGTCACCGCCGACACCTTCGAGGAGCGCGTCGACGCGCTCCTGGCGAGCAAGCGCTCCCTCGCGGACGCCGTCGTCGGCACGAGCGAGACCTGGCTGGCGGAGCTCGACGACGACGCCCTGCGCGCCCTGGTCCGTCTCGCCGACTCGGGAGAGACGGCGGCTCCGGACGACGACCCGACCGCTTCGGCAGCCTCAGGAGAAACGGCATGAGCACCGCCACCCGCCGCACCACGGCCACCCGAGAGAAGCAGACCCCGCGAGAAAAGCAGGCGGCCCGCGAGAAGCAGGCCCCCCGCCGACAGTCCCCCGTCACCACCGGCAAGCCGGCCGCCCCCGGCAGCACGTGGTGGAGCAGGCGCTGGATCCGCGCCCTGGAGTCGCTGGGCGCCACCTACCCCAACCCCCGCCTCCCGCGCGGCCGTACGCTGGCCCGCCAGGGCGCGGTCCACGGACTGACGGTCCGGCCGGGCGAGGTGACCGCCCAGGTGCGGCAGGCCAAGCGCGGTTACGACGTCACCCTGCGGCTGCCGGTCTTCGGCGACGGCGAGTGGTCGGCCGGTGTCACGGTGCTGGCCGGGCAGCTCCGGCACGCGGCGAGCCTGCTGGAAGGACGGATGCCGGAGGACATCGACGAGACCCTCGGCCAGGCCGGACTCGCCCTCTTCCCCCGGCGCGGCGAGCTCTCCTCCCACTGCGACTGCCGGGACACCGGTGACCCCTGCGGCCACGGGGCCGCCGTCCACTACGCGTTCGCGAGCGCCCTGGAGGACAACCCCTTCCTGCTGCCCGCCCTGCGCGGGCGTGACAAGGAGAAGCTGCTGGCCGAGCTGCGGGCCGCCCGCTCCGGCGGCCCGGCCGAGGCGGCCGCGGGGCCGGACGGAATCCCCGTATCCCAACTGGGCGCGCCTGACGCGTACTTCACCGGCGGTGATCTGACCGCCGTCCCCCTGCACCCCCAGCCGCCCGCCGACCCGGCCCGCCGGCTGCGCCGGCTCGGGCCGCCGCCGGGCTGCGCCCCGGGCGACGCCGAGCTGCTGGCCGAGGCGGTGGAGCGGGCCGCCGCCCACGCGTGGCGCACGGCCGGAGGGGACGCCGCCGGGTGACGCCCGGCGCCCCTGCCCGCGCCGATTCCCCTGCCCGCGTCATCCCCTCTCGCCCGCGCCCCGCCCGCGTCACTTCTCCTTGAGCTTGAGGTACCGCAGGATCTCCTTGTACAGCTTGTCGCCCTCGGTCCGCGCCTTGCCCTTCTCCGGCATCGTCACCTCCAGGTACCAGGCGGTGTCCTTCGCCTTGTTGACGATGATCCGGCCGCGGCGGACGAGTTTCGGGTCGTCGTCCCCGCTCCCGGACTTCCGGTAGGTCGTCGTCATCTCCACCGACTCGCGGCCGTCGAAGGACGGGGCGGATCCGACCGTCGCCCGGGCGTCCACGATCCCGGACACGTCCCCCTTCTCGAAGGTCCGCTTCCGCTTGGCGCCCTCGCCCCGCGCCGAGTTGACCTCCTTGTCGGACGCGGAGGACGCATCAGCAGAGGAAGAGGAAGAGGAAGAGGAAGAGCCGGCGGGCGGATCGGTCCGGATGAACAGGGAGACACCGTAGACCCCGCCGGGATCGCTGAAGCGCACCCAGCGCTCGTCGGGCTTGACGTCCTTGACGTAGTCCTCCGGCACGGCAACCGACGCCTTGACGATCTCCGGCTCGTCGACGACCTTCCAGTGCAGCGGCGTCGCCGGCCCGTACCCGAACGGGTTGATCGCGAACAGCGCGACGGCCGCGCCCACCACGACGACCCCGATCCCCAGGGACCACCGCGTCTTCCGCTTGTCGTGCAGCACCGGCGGGATCCAGCGGCTGCCGGTGACCGGAACCGTCGGCGCCACGGCCGCGGGCACCGGCGGCGCGGGCCGGGCCACCTCCTCCAGGGCCGCGCGGACCTGGGACGTCGTCGGCCGGGCCGACGGCTCCTTCCGCAGCAGCCCCATCACGATGTCCGCGTACCCGGCCGGGGCCCGGGTCGGCCGCGGGGGCTCGGCGGAGAGCACGGCCTGCATCGTCGCCTGCGTGTTGGAGCGGCGGAACGGGGACATCCCCTCGACGGCCGCGTACAGCACGACGCCCAGCGACCACAGGTCGGAGGCGGGGCCGGGCCGCTGCCCCAACGCCCGCTCCGGCGCCACGAACTCGGGCGAGCCGATGAAGCCGCCGGTCTCCGTGAGGCCCTGCTCCCCCTCGATCTGCGCGATGCCGAAGTCGGTGAGGACCACCCGGTCGTGCCGCCCGAGCAGCACGTTGTCCGGCTTGACGTCCCGGTGCAGCACCCCCGCCTCGTGCGCCGCCTCCAGCGCGCCCAGCACCGCGAGGCCGATGCGGGCCGCCTCGCGCGGGTCCAGCGTCCCCTCGTTCAGCCGGTCGCCCAGGGACTGGCCCTTGACCAGCTCCATGACGATCCAGGGCCGGCCGTCCTCCACCACCACGTCGTGCACGGCGACGACCGAGGGGTGCGCGACACGCGCCGCGGCACGGGCCTCGCGCTGCATCCGGAGGTGGATGGTCTGCCGCATGGACTCCGGCAGGTGGTCCGGCACCCGCGGCTCCTTGACGGCGACCTCGCGGTCCACGACCTCGTCGTGCGCCCGCCACACCGTGCCCATACCGCCGTGCCCCAGCCGCGAGCGGAGCAGGTACCGGCCGCCCACCCGGCGGCCCGCACCCGGCTCGCCTGCCATCGCCGACGCCGGCGCCATCGCCGTCGCCGACGCCGACGCCCCGGACGGGCCCGCCGCCGCGTCGGGCGCGACGGATATCGCGGCCGGGTCCTGGGTCAGCGGCGGTGCCGCCGGGTCGCTGTACGGGTTCGGCCAGGCCGGGGCCGGGGCCGGCGGCCGCAGGTCGTAACTGGTGGGCTGGTGCGCCCTTCCCCCGTCGTTGGTCATGCCCCCATCATCGGCCACAGGCACCGGGACCCGTAATCCCCCTCCGCGACCCCGCGGCGTCCCCTCCGCGCCGCACCGTCATGCCGCCCGGGCCCCGCGC
>NZ_JBPQTX010000419.1:0-5173 GCF_051386555.1 Streptomyces sp. URMC 126 | reverse complement strand
GGGGGTGGGCCGGGCCGGGTCGGGTGCTCCCGGGGGAGATTCGGGACGGTCGGCGCGTCCGAGAACGGTGCGGAAAGGCGTTCCCGTAAGGGCGTTCCCGGAGGGGTTCGCCCGTGGCCCGACACGGCCCGTAGGGGCGGCCGTCGCGAGGGGGCCCCGGAACCTCGTATGGTCGTATCCGTGTTGGAGGAGATGCGGATCCGGTCCTTGGGCGTCATTGACGACGCGGTGGTCGAGCTGTCACCAGGTTTCACGGCGGTGACCGGCGAGACCGGTGCCGGCAAGACCATGGTCGTGACCAGCCTCGGGCTGCTGCTCGGCGGCCGGGCCGACCCGGCGCTCGTACGCGTCGGCGCGAAGGCGGCGGTGGTCGAGGGGCGGATCGTCGTCGACCGCGCGTCCCCCGCCGCCGTACGCGCCGAGGAGGCGGGCGCCGAGCTGGACGACGGGGCGCTGCTCGTCAGCCGGACGCTGTCCGCCGAGGGCCGCTCCCGCGCCCACGTCGGCGGGCGCGGCGTGCCCGTCGGGCTGCTCGGCGAGCTCGCCGACGACCTGGTGGCCGTCCACGGCCAGACCGACCAGCAGGGCCTGCTCCGCCCGGCCCGGCAGCGCGCCGCGCTCGACCGGTACGCGGGGGACGCGGTGGCCGCGCCGCTCGCCAAGTACACCGACGCCTACCGGCGGCTGCGCGCCGTCGCCGCCGAGCTCGACGAGCTGACCACCCGGGCCCGCGAGCGCGCCCAGGAGGCGGATCTGCTGCGCTTCGGCCTGGACGAGATCGCCGCCGTCGAGCCGCGGGCGGGCGAGGACGCCGAACTCGCCGCCGAGGCCGAGCGGCTGGGCCACGCCGAGTCCCTCGCCTCCGCCGCCACCGTCGCCCACGCGGCCCTGGCCGGCAACCCCGAGGACCCCGAGGCCCTGGACGCGGCCTCGCTGGTGGCCGCCGCCCACCGGGCGCTGGAGGCCGTCCGCTCCCACGACCCGGCGCTGGCCGCCCTCGCCGACCGGGCGGGCGAGCTCGGCATCCTGCTCCGCGACGTGGCGGGAGAACTCGCCGGGTACGCCTCCGACCTCGACGCCGACCCCCGGCGGCTCGCCGCCGTCGAGGAGCGCCGGGCCGCGCTCGCCCACCTCACGCGGAAGTACGGCGAGGACGCCGCCGCCGTCCTCGCCTGGGCCGAGCGGAGCGCCGCCCGGCTGGGCGAGCTGGAGGGCGACGACGAACGGATCGCCGAGCTCACCGCCGAACGCGACGCCCTGCGGGACGAACTCGGGGCCCTCGCCCGGCAGCTGACCGACGCCCGTACGGAAGCGGCGGAACGGTTCGCGGAGGCCGTCACGGAGGAGCTGGCGCAGCTCGCGATGCCGCACGCGCGCGTCTCGTTCGACGTCCGGCAGAACGAGGTCGCCGACGCGGACTCCGGCATCGAGGTCGGCGGGCGCCCCGTCGCGTACGGGCCGCACGGCGCCGACGAGGTGGAGCTGCTGCTGGCCCCGCACCCCGGTGCCCATCCGCGGCCCATCGCCAAGGGTGCCTCCGGCGGTGAGCTGTCGCGCGTCATGCTCGCCGTGGAGGTCGTCTTCGCGGGCTCCGACCCGGTGCCCACCTACCTCTTCGACGAGGTGGACGCGGGCATCGGCGGCCGGGCCGCCGTCGAGGTCGGCCGCCGCCTGGCCCGGCTCGCCCGGACCGCGCAGGTCGTCGTCGTCACCCACCTCCCGCAGGTGGCCGCCTTCGCCGACCGGCACCTGGTGGTCGAGAAGACCCATGACGGGCTGGTGACCCGCAGCGGGGTGCAGGCGATGGAGGGGGAGGACCGGATCCGCGAACTGTCGCGGATGCTGGCCGGCCAGGAGGACTCGCGGCTCGCCCGGGCGCACGCGGAGGAGTTGTTGGAGGCGGCGCGGGCCGGGAGGTGAGGCGGCGGCGGTTCGGGGGAGGGCCGCGGCTTGCGCGGGGCGGTCCCCGCGACGGCTGCGCTCTCGCGACGGTGACCCTCGGCCGCCCGGCGCGGTGGGAGTCGCGGGGGCGAAAACGGTCATGGCGCAACAGGTCGGTGCTTACACGGGCGTCGGGCCGTCCCGGGGCCAACGGCTCGTAATCCCCAAACCGGGTGAATCCGCAGATGTGCGGGCGAGACAGGGCGGGCCGTGCGCGGAGCGGTGGTGCCCGGACGGCGGTGGCGGCTGGCATCCTGGGCACGGCACCGCGCCGTTGCCGGTCCTCCCGTACGACGCCGATCCCGCCGATCCAATCCAGGAGTCACCCCCGCGTGAGCAGTTCATCCGGCACGTCTCACGGCCGGCCGGCCCCGCACGCCGTCCAGGTGCTGGGCGGCGGCAGCGCGGGCAGCGGCGCCCACGTGCGGTCGCTGGCCGCCGGCCTCGTCGCGCGGGGGCTCCGGGTGACGGTGTGCGCGGCCGGGGGGACGGACGAACGGTACGGATTCACCGGCACCGGCGCGGCGTTCGCGCCCCTGCCGGACGGGACCGACGCGCTCCTCGTCGCCGGGATCCGGGCGGCGAGCGCCGACGCGGACGTGGTGCACGCGCACGGTCTGCGGTGGGGCGTGCTCGCCGCGCTGGCCCTGCGCGGGCGGCCGACGCCCCTGGTGGTCACCTGGCACCGGCGCGTCCGCGCGACGGGCGCCCGCGCCCACGTCGTACGGCTGATGGAGCGGCGGGCCGCGCGCGCCGCCGCCGTCGTGCTCGGCACCTCGCCGGACCTGGTGGACCAGGCGCGGCTGCGCGGGGCGCGGGACGCGCGGCTGACGCCCGTGGCGTTCCCCGGGCCGCGGGCCGCGGCTCCCGCCGCCCCGGAACCGGACGGTGACGTCCCGCGCGACAAGGTGCTCGCCGAACTGGGCGTGCTGGGGCGGCCGTTGCTCCTCGCCGTCGGGCGGCTCGAACCGGAGCAGGGGTACGGGCCGCTGCTCGACGCCGCCCGTTCCTGGCGGCGGCTCGACCCCGAGCCGCTGCTCGTCGTCGCCGGCGAAGGGCCCGAGCGGCCGTCGCTGCAGCGGCGGATCGAGGACGAAGGGCTGCCCGTGCGGCTCGTCGGGCGGCGGGACGACGTGCCGCAGCTGCTGGCCGCGGCGGACCTGGTGATCCTGCCGAGCCGGTGGGAGGGGCGGTCGCTGCTGGCGCAGGAGGCCTTTCGGGCGGGGGTGCCGTTGGTGGCCACGTCGGTGGGCGGGGTGCCGGACCTGGTCGGGGACGCGGCGGAGCTCGTCCCCTACGGGGACGGGGAGGCGTTGGCGCTCGCGGTGTCGCGGGTGCTGGGGGACGCGCGGCGTCGGGCGGAGCTTGTCGCCGCGGGGCGGCGGATGGGGGCGGGGTGGCCTTCGGAGGATGACGCGGTCGCTCATGTGCTGAGCGTGTACGACGAGTTGGTGGGGTGAGCCCCGGTCCCGCCCTTTCACCGTTTCCTGGGGCTCTGCCCCAGACCCCGTTATCGCGGCTTCGCCGCTCGTCCTCAAACGCCGGACGGGCTGAAAGGGGCCCCCTCAGCCCACCAGCCGCCGCCCCCGCAACGCCACCCCCAGCGCCAGCCGCGTGTCCGGATCGTCAGGATCCGTCCCGAGCAGGCCGGCGATCCGGGCCAGCCGGTCGTACAGCGTCTGGCGGTTGACGTGCAGTTCCCGTGCCGTCTCCGCCTTGCGGCCCGCGTGGCGGAGGTACGTCTCCAGGGTGGGGAGCAAGGGGGTGCGGGCGGTGGCGTCGTGGGTGAGGAGGGGGCCGATGACGCGGTCGACGAAGGACGTGAGGTCGCCGCCGCCGCGCAGGCGGGAGAGCAGCAGGTCGACGTCGAGGGCGCGGGCGTCGTACCAGGGGCGGTCCGGCAGGCCGGCGGCGGCCGTCGCCGCCTCGGCGGCGTGCCGCAGGGCGCCGTCCGCGGTGGCCCAGTCGGCCGTCGCGCCCACGACGACCACCGGCGGGCGGGTGCGGACCCGCCGCGCCGCGGCGTGCAGGGCGGCGGCCAGCCGGTCGGCGACCGCCGGACGGTCGGCGGCGTCCCGGAGGCCGGCCAGGAGCGGTATCCGGCCCTCCGGCAGCCGGACGCCGAGGAGGACGGGCACCCCCACGCCGGCCAGTTCCTCCTGTACCGCGCAGGTCAGGGCCGCGGGGGCGGCGTCCCGGCCGGGGGCCGCCGGGGCGCCGAGGACGACCGGCAGCAGGGGGCCCGGGCCGGGCCGGAAGCCGAGGACGCGGGCCAGGGCCGGGGCGTCGGCCGGGTCGAGGCGGCCCTCGGCGAGGTCGGTGAGGAAGTCGCCGCGCCCCCGGGCCGCCAGCTCCTCCTCCTGCCGGGCCTGGAGGAGGACGACGGCCAGCAGGCCCGCCGCCCGGTCGGCGGCGGCCCGGTGCACCGGCGCCAGGGGCGCGTGGACGGGGAGGACGGTCAGCCGTGCGCGCGGGCCGGCGGGCGGCTGCCCGGGGACGTCCACGGTGACCTGCCCGGCCAGACCGGCGGGGCGCAGCCCGTCCCACGCCTGGAGCGGGCCGGCGGCGCCCGGCGGTGCCGGGTCGGGACCGGCCGCGTAGAGGAGCCGGCCGTCGGCGGCCTCCAGGAAGACCGGGTTGGCGGTGAAGTCCGCCAGCAGGCGCAGCACTTCGGGCGCCCCGCCGCCGTCCAGCAGCGCCTCCGTGCACCGCCGGTGGAGACCGTCCGCGCGCCGCAGCAGCGCGTAGTGCGCGTTGACCAGCTCGGTGTGGATCTCCTCGGTGACCGCGACGAACGGGACCTCCCGGTGCAGCTGGACGAGCGGCAGCCCGGCCGCCCGGGCCGCCTCCACCACCGCGCCGGGCAGCGCGGGCAGCCGCGTCCCCAGCTCCACCACCAACGCCGCGATGTCCCGTTCCACCAGGGCACGGACGAAGGCGCGCTGCTCGGCCGGGCGGCTGCCCAGCCCCAGGCCGGTGGTCAGCAGCAACTCGCCGCCCTTGAGGAGCGCCGCGATGTGCGGCGCCTCGCCGGCGTGCACCCAGCGCACCGGACGGTCCAGGCGGTCGGCGGCGGCGAGCACCTCGGGCAGGCCCCGGCGCAGGGCCGGCAGCTCCAGGGCGCGGGCGACGGTGACGGTGCTCCGGGGCGCCCCGGGCATCGGTGCGGGCGGCTGGTCGTGCATGACGTGAACTTACGGGACGGGGCCGGGGACCGGGAGCCCGCGAGGGG
>NZ_JBPQTX010000418.1:0-5182 GCF_051386555.1 Streptomyces sp. URMC 126 | reverse complement strand
GGTCCGCCGGGGTGGAGAGGTCTGGTGGGGTGAAGGCGTCCGGAGGGGTGGAGGGGCCCGGCAGGTTCAACGGGTCTGCCGGGGCCAACGGGTCTGCCGGAGCCAACGGGTCTGCCGCATCCAACGGCGACGGCGGGCCGGACAGGACTGCCAGGTCCATCGGGACTGCCGGGTTCATCGCGTCTGCCGAGTCGGCTGAGCCCGACGGGAGCACCGGGTCCAGCAGGGCCGCCGGCCCCACGGGGTCCGCCGGATCCGCGGAGGGGGACGCGCTCAGGAAGCCGGAGGGGGTCGCGGAGCCGGTCGGCCTGCGGCGAGCGGGCGGTCCGGAAGATTCGGACGAGCTCGCGGCGCCGGGTGGAACGACGAAGTCGGACGCATCCGACAGGCCGGAGGGGCTCGCGAAGCCGGTCCGCCCGGCGAGACCCGACGCACCCGCGACACCGGAGCAGCCGCAGTAGCCGGCCGCGCCCACCGTGCCGGATGGGTCGGCGTCAGCGGGCGCGTCACCGAGGCCTGACGAGCGCCCGCCAGCGGACGGCTCGACGAGACCGGACGCACCGACCCGGACCGACGCCCCCACCCGGGCGGCAGCACCGGCGAAGTCCGACGGGCGCGCACCACCGGCCCGGCCGTCGAGACGGAACGCGCCTGCCCGGCCCGACGAACCCGCGCGCCCGGGCACACCGCCGAGGTCCGACAAGCCCGACAGCTCCGGCACGTCCGGCGAGCCTGCCCCACCGGCCCCGCCCCCGAGTCCCGAAGAACCTGAGCGACCGGACGGGCTGACGGGACTGGACGTGTCTGCCGAGCCTGCGGGGCCTGCCGAACTGATCGGGCCCGACCGGCCCGACAGACCGGACGCCGCACCGATCCCGGACGCATCTCCGCCCCCGAGCGGTCCGACGCCCCCGAACGATCCGGCGGGCACGAACGGTCCGGCGCCTCCGAACGGTCCGGCGGGCCCGGCCGGTAGCGCGGACCCGGGCAGCTCGACCGACCCGGACGACCGGTCGTACGCCACGGCGGCTCCCGCCCCGGCGAGGCCGTGAACGGCCGCGTGCGGCAGGGTGGCGACGGCCCGGACGGTCAGGGCGAGGGCCGCCCCGGCGCAGGCCGCCAGGCCCAGGGCGGCTGGGCCAAGGGCGGCCGGGCCGAGGGCGCCGGGCAGCCGGGTGACCGGCCAGGCCAGGGCGGCACATCCGGGCAGCCGGGCGGCGATCAGCGCGGCCGGCGGCAGCGCCTCGACGGCGCAGGCGGCGAGGACTGCCATGGCGGCGGGCCGGGCCAGGCCGTGGGCGGCGCACAGCCGGTCGAGGAAGAGCAGGCAGCCCAGAGCCAGTGCGGCGAGGGCGGGTGGCGACGTGGGGTGCCCGAGCCCGGGGAGGGCCGACCGGGCCGTCCACACCGACAGGAAGAGGGCGCCGAGCAGGACGGCGAGGACCGCCAGCAGGGCGCACCGGACCCGGACGCGGTACGCCACCAATGAGCGGCTGTCGGCCAGCCGTCGCCGGGCGTAAGCAGCGAAGGCGTGCGCGCACCACGCGGCGGGCGCGACGGCACACGCCAGTCCCAAGGCGGTGGGCGCCGCCGCGAGGGCCAGCGCTCGGGGATCGATCCGTCCGTACCCGAATCCGTACTCGTGCCCGTGCGCCAGCGCGGCGAGCAGCCGGTCCCCGACGCACGCGAAGGCGAGCAGCCAGGCCCAGGCCAACGCCTCGACGACCGTCCGGCGGCTCCGGCCCGGACGAGCGGCGCACCGGCCGAAGCCGTCGGCGGAGCAGACGGGGCAAGAGCAGCGCGATGAGACGGCTGAGGTGGCCGAGGAGGCCGACGAACGACAGTCGTCCCCCGAAGCGGACGCACCTCCCGAGGCCCGCCCGCCCCACCCGTCACAGGCGGCCCGGCGGCCGGAAGCACGCGCAGGCCGTGCCGCCGCTCGCGAACCGCCCTTCACGCCCGCGCCGAACGTCAGCGCCCCCCGCACACCTGCGGACACATCACAGCCCCCGGCCACACCGGGCGTACCCAATACGCCCCCCGCGCCGGACGTCCCGTACCGCCGCCAGTCCCGCGTCCGGAACTCCGGCCACTCCACCTCGCCGGGCGCCGCCCGTCCCCCGCCCCCGGCGGCCCCGCCGCACCGGCCGGCCTCGATGTCCACGAATCCGCCCGCAGAACCACCCACGGAACCGCCCGCGGAACCACCCACGCGACCGCCCCCCGCCCGCTCGTACAGCTCCTCGGCGAGCGAGAACACGTCCCCGTGCCCGCAGGCCGCCGCCGCGCGGTCGGTGACGCCCCGTTCCTCCAGCCGTGCGGCGAGTTCGAGGGGGTCGACGGCGTCGGCGCAGACGGCGTGGTGGCGGAGCAGGAAGGCGCGGACCGGGTCGGGGGCCGGCCCGGGGCGGCCCGGGGCGGCGGGTATGCCGACGGCCGGCACGGGGCCCGCCGGGACGACCGGGGTGGCGACGGCGGCCGGTGCCGCGGCGCGGGTCACCGGCGGCCCGCCCAGGACGGTGACGCGGGACGGGCGGACCACGCGAGGCCGCGGGAGCGCCCGGAGGCGGCGACGGGCACCGCGTCGCGCGGGGCGCCGAGGTCCTGCCGGGCCGGGGAGCTCGACAGCAGCTCCAGGTAGATGCCGCCGAAGGTGGCGATGTTCTGTTCCACGGTGAAGAGTTCCAGGGCGCGGGCCCGGGCGGCGGCGCCGAGCCGGGCCGCGCGGGCGGGGTCGTCGAGCAGGGTGAGGCAGGCCTCGGCGAGGGCGTGCGGATCGTGCGCGGGCACCAGCAGGCCGGTGCCGCCGACGACTTCGCGCACCGACGCCGTGTCGGCGGCGACGGTGGCCCGGCCGCAGAACATGGCCTCGGCCAGCGGTACCGGGAAGCCGTCGCCGGGGGCCCCGACGACGATGACGTCCGCGTCGGCGTAGTCCTCGGGTCCGCAGACGACGACCCGGGAGACGCCGTCGGGCAGCGGGCCGCCCTCCGGGACGCCGGTCACCCTCAGCCGTACGTCCGGCCGCGTCAGGGTGAGGACGGTGGTCGCCTCCCAGAGCCAGGGTTCGGGCGGGCCGCCCGCGAGGAGCAGCACCGGCCCGTCCCCGCGCCGCTCGGGCCGCGCCTCGCCGACGGCCTCGTACAGGCTCGCGTCCACCCCCGGCGGGACGGTGCGCACCCGGCCCCGGTCCGCGCCGCAGCGCTCCTGCCAGCGGCGCACCTGCGCGTCACCGGGGGTGATCAGCGAGGCGTGGGCGTACGCCTCGCCGGCCAGCAGCCGGTGGAAGGCGGACAGGAGCGTGCGGACGGGCACGGACAGGCCGGCCGGCTCGGTCAGATAGTGCTCGCGCAGCCGGACGCCGTACTCGGTGACGAGCAACGGGGTGCCGAAGAAGCGCCGGGCGAGCAGTCCGGGCAGGGCGGCCGGGCCCGCGGAGGCGGCATGGCACAGGTCCACACCGGCCAGGCCGAGATCGCCGTCCGGTGTGCCGTACCAGTCGAGGGAGAGCGGGCGCAGGGCCCGTTCCAGGAGGCCGGCGACGACCAGCAGGTCGGCGACACGGGCCCCCTGCGCGCCGGGGTGTGCCTCGGGGGCGCGGCAGGCCGTCTCCAGGGCGCGCAGGGCGAGTTCCGAGCGGAGCGCGGCGACGAGGCCGCCC
Source organism: Streptomyces sp. URMC 126 (assembly GCF_051386555.1). Classification (NCBI taxonomy): domain Bacteria; kingdom Bacillati; phylum Actinomycetota; class Actinomycetes; order Kitasatosporales; family Streptomycetaceae; genus Streptomyces; species Streptomyces sp. URMC 126. Next base: position 1,521 of record NZ_JBPQTX010000418.1, on the reverse strand, counting down.
TCGTCGCGGGCGAGGCCGGCGAGGCCGTAGAGCCCTTCGGCGAAACGGTACGCCTGGTCGCCGGGTGTCGTGAGGGCCGCGGCCAGGTCGCCGAAGTGGGCGGCGAACCGCTGCCGTTCGCGCCGGCCGTACGCGTCGTGGCCACGCCCCGTCCCACCGCGCCCCGGCCCGCCGGGCGCGGGGCCGCCCCACAGCGGGGCGGCTCTGATCCGGCGCACGTTGCCGGGCAGCGCGTACCAGCCGCCGTCCTCCTGGCGGGCGCTCCGGCTCAGCGCGTACACCTCGAACTCGTGCCGGGGCAGCCCGCGTACGAGCCGGTCACACCACTCCCCGCCCTCGCCTGCGGCGTACGGGTAACCACCCTCGGTCAGCAGACCCACGCGCACGAGCGCACCCCCGATCCCTCAGTCGTCCGGCAGCCGGGAGCACGCTATGGGGGCGCGGAGGTGGTGCGGCGGACGGTTGTCCGTCCCACCACCGGAAGGGGTGAACGGGCGTGACCTTCCTCTTTGGGGTGCGTTATAGGCGCTTGCCCGGGTCCCGCCGATTCGCGCCCGCGCCCGCGCGCGCCCCCGCACGCTCCCCCGAACGGTCCCCCACGCCCTCGCCCGAGCCCGCCAGCCGGGGCACCGCCGCCAGCAGCCCACGCGTGTAAGGGTGCTCGGGCCTTTCGTAGACGGAGTCCGCCGGGCCCTCCTCCACCACGCGGCCCCGCCGCATCACCACCAGCCGGTCGCTGACCTGCCGGACGACGGCGAGGTCGTGGGCGACGAAGACGAGGGCGAGGCCCAGCTCCCGCTGCAACTCGCCGAGCAGGTCGACCACCTGGGCCTGGGTGGTGACGTCCAGCGCCGAGACGGGCTCGTCGCAGACGATCAGCCGGGGTTCCGGCGCCAGCGCCCGGGCGATGCCCACGCGCTGCCGCTGGCCGCCGCTGAACTCGTGCGGGTAGCGGTGGTAGGCGTCCGGGTCGAGACCCACCCGTTCGAGCAGGTCGCGCACCCGGGCGACGATCCGCGCGTCGGACAGCCGGCCGGCCGCGCGCAGCGGGTCGGCGATGGACTCGCCGATGCCGCGCCGGGGGTTGAGGGAGGAGACGGGATCCTGGAAGACCATCTGGAGTTCGCCACGGAACGGCCGCAGCGCGCGCTGCCCCAGCCGCGTGATGTCCCGCCCCTGGTACCGGAGTTCACCGGCGGTGGGCGCGAGCAGCCGGACGAGGGTCCGGCCGAGCGTCGTCTTGCCGCTGCCGGACTCCCCGACCACGCCGACGGTCTCCCCCGCCCGGACGGTCAGCGAGACGTCGTCGAGGGCGGTGACGGCCCGCCGCCCCCGCCCGAACTCCTGCCGGAGGCCGACCGCTTCCAGCAGGACGGAGCCGTCACCCCGCGCCGCCCCGGCCACGGGTACGCCGAAAACCGCGCGTACCCCGAAACCTGCAGGCGCGCCGACGGCCGCGGGCGCGCCGGAAGCCGCCTCCGCGCCGGCCGTCCCGACCCCCTCGGCCCCGGCCCCCTCGGC
>NZ_JBPQTX010000417.1:0-5205 GCF_051386555.1 Streptomyces sp. URMC 126 | reverse complement strand
GCGCAGGTGGGGGCGCCGGCGAGGGTGCGGGCGGGGCCGGTTCCGCCGGGCCGGCCGGCGCCGTGGGCCCCGCGGATCCCTCCGACCGGCTGGACCGGCTGCCCACCCGCGGGTAACCGCGTCGGCCGGCCCGGCGGCCGCGTACCCAAGCGCCAAGACCCCTGACAAGCCGCGAGTCCCGCCGAGAGAAGCGAGGCGTCACCCGCCGACGAGCGGCCGGGCGCGCCGCGCGTCCCCGCGGATCCGTGCCCTCCACGGATCCGCTCCCATCCCCTCCCTGCTCTGGAGACAGCACGTCATGCGCAAGTGGTTGCCCCTGCTGGCCATTTCCCTGAGTACGTTCATGCTGCTGGTGGATGTCACCATCGTCAGCGTCGCGGTGCCCGCCATGGCGAGCGGGCTGGGCTCGTCGTTCGCCTCCCTGCAATGGACCGTCGACATCTATGTGCTGGTGCTGGCCGCCCTGCTGATGGCGGCGGGCTCGGCCTCGGACCGGATCGGCCGCCGCAAGGTGTTCCTGATCGGTCTGGCGGTCTTCGCCCTGGCGTCCCTGCTCTGCGGTGTCGCCCCCGACTCCGGGACGCTGATCGCCGCGCGCGGGGTCCAGGGCGTCGGGGCCGCCGCCATGTTCGCCACCAACGCCGCGCTCCTCGGCGCGACGTACGAAGGCCGGGACCGGGGTGTCGCCTTCGGCATCTGGGGCGCGGTCAACGGTGCCGCCGCCGCCCTCGGCCCGGTGCTGGGCGGCCTGCTCACCGAACACGTGAGCTGGCGGGCCATCTTCCTGGTCAACCTGCCGGTCGCCGTCCTCGCCGTGGTCATCGGCAGGAAGGCGCTCACCGAGTCGCGCAGCCCGCGGGCCGGGCGCATCGACGTCCCCGGCACGGTGGCCTTCACCCTCTCCGCCACCCTGCTCATCTACGGTCTCATCCGGGCCGGTGACGACGGCTGGGGCGACGGGGTCGTGCTCGGCGTGTTCGCCGGGTCGGTGCTGGCGCTGGGCCTGTTCGTCCTGCTGGAGCGCGGCCGGCCGGACGCGATGCTGGACCTGTCCCTGTTCCGCCGCCCCTCCTTCTCCGCCCTGATGATCGGCGCGCTGGTGCTGAACGCGGCGGCCTTCGCCAACCTCGTCTACGTCTCGGTGTGGGCCCAGTCCGTGCTGGGGCTGGAGCCGGTCAAGGCCGGACTGGCGCTGACGCCGCTCAGCGCGGTGACCTTCGTCGTCTCCGGCGCGGCGGGCCGGGCCCTCGCGAACATGGCCCCGCGGATCTCCATCGGCGGCGGTCTGCTGCTCGTCGGCGCGGGCAGCCTGCTCGACATGCTGCTGGCCGCCGACTCCGACTGGACGGTACTGCTGCCGGGCCTGATCGTCACCGGCGTGGGCGTCGGCATGGCCACCCCCGTCCTGGCGTCCGCCGCGCTCCAGGCGGCGCCGCCGGAGAAGGCGGGCATGTCCAGCGGCGCCATGAACACCTTCCGCCAGCTGGGATTCGCCCTCGGCATCCCGGTGCTGGGCACCGTGCTGACCGACCGCGCCAAGGGCCTGCTCTCCGACAGCGGCCACTTCCGGGACCCGGGCGCCGCGGCCAAGGACCTCACCGGCGGCAAGTCGGGCGAACTCGTCGCCCAGGCGCCCGCCCAGGCGCGGGACGCCGTGGAGCACGCGCTGCGGGAGGCCTTCGCGGCCGGCTTCGACCGGGTCTTCCTCGCGGGCGGCATCGTGGCGCTGGTGACCGGCCTCGCGGTCGTCGTCCTCGTTCGTACGCCGTCTGCGTCGTCTGCGTCGTCTGCGTCGTCTGCGTCGTCTGCGTCTGGTGAGTCGGGCAAGGCAGGCGAGGCGGGCGTGGCGGAAGGGACGGCGACGGCGTCGCCGGCGCGGACCGTGGAGTGACCGCCTGAGCGAGTCGGTGCGTCTCCGTATCGTCCGGGACGGCGGGGTGCTGCGGGGACGTTACGCGGCGGCGCAGGGTGGGCGCGCCAGTGCGGTGCCGTCCATCGGACCCTGCCGGACTCTGCCGCCGAGCCGGTACGGGCGACATGGCTCCGCGCGACGGCCGGAGCCAGGGGGCAGACGACCGCAAACGCCGTGCCGACGGCTGACGGGGGATTGCGCCGGGCCGAGGAGATCGGCAGCCTGGAGTCCGCCAAGTGGGACTTTCTCAATCGCCGTTGTCCGTAACCGACCCGACCGGTACTCGTGCGTCACCGTTACCTCCGATGGCGCGCGCCGCCCCTTCGCCCGTCGGCGAGCCGCGAGCGGAGGGGCGACCGGCCGGCCAGTCTCGACGGAGAGCCGCGAAGGAGGGTCACAAAGCGAAAGCGTCCGGCTCACGCCAGGCCAGACCAGCGTTGGCCCGGCCGGCGAGGGGGAGAGGCGTGGGGATGAGGCGCTCGTACGGACGCCGGGAAGGCACCGCGCGCCATTGCCGCACCGCATGGGCGCGATCGAGCCGCCGCCCCCTGCCCCCACACCCACACCGCGCCCGTCGCGTCAGCCCGCCTCACCGCCGACACCCGAACCGCACCCAGCGCCCCCAAGGATCACCGCCGCACCGACGCCGTCACGAAAGGACGCACCGTGGCCATCCCGGCGATACCCCCGTACCCCATGCCGACCGCCGACTCGCTGCCGGAGAACACCGCGGACTGGACGATCGACCCGACCCGCGCGGTGCTGCTCGTCCACGACATGCAGAACTACTTCGTCCGTCCGTTCCCCGTGGGCCAGTCCCCGACCACCGAGCTCATCGCCAACGTCGCGGCGCTGCGGGAGGGATGGGCCGCCGCCGGCGCCCCCGTGGTCTACACGGCGCAGCCCGGCGCGATGACCGACGAGCAGCGCGGTCTGCTCAAGGACATCTGGGGCCCCGGGATGCCGGCGGGGGAGAAACACCGGGCGATCGTCCCGGAGGTGGCCCCACGGGACGGCGACGTCGTGCTCACCAAGTGGCGGCCGTCCGCGTTCTGCCGCACCGGCCTGCTCGACCTGATGCACCGTCAGCGTCGCGACCAACTGGTGATCTGCGGCGTCTACGCGCACGTCGGCATCTTGATGTCCGCCCACGAGGCGTTCTCGAACGACATAGAGACCTTCGTCGTCGCCGACGCCGTCGCCGACTTCACGGCCGATTACCACCGTATGACCCTGGAGTACGCGGCGACGCGCTGCGCTGTCACCCTGCCCACCGCCACCGCGCTGGCCGCTGTCGCGCCGGACCGGGCCGCCTGACGACGGCGCCGATGTCCACTCGGTGGCGCGGGCCTGGCCGGGGCACCACCCGAACCACAACGAGACCGCCGCCGCCCTCCACTTGACCGTCCGGGACGGGGCGTCGGGGCGTTCCGCGTCGCGCCCGCCGAGCGTCCGGTCGACCTCGCCGTAAAGGCATGTGACGACCGTGAATCTCGTTGCCGAAAGTCCAACCGAGTGAGGTAGAAAGGCGGAATGGACATCGCCGCCCTCCGGCAAATGCTGGACGAGGCCTTCGATCACGCCGTCGTGCACCACGGATACACCACCTATATGCGCGATTACGAGGTCATCGTTTACGCGACGGCCGATCCCAGTACCGGCGTCGCACCGGCGTACCTGCGGTATCTCTTCAGGTACTGCGTCGAGGCGCGTTGCGAGACGTCGGTGGCGGCCGAGACCTGGCGGATCTCCCTGGACGACCGGCTCATCGACCATGCAACCGGCGCCGACCTGGACGGATACGTATGGGGTGTGAAATGGCACCCCCTTTTCCCGGGTGCCAGGGTCCTTCCGGAGTCGGAGGCGACCCGACGCTGGTCGAAAGCCGTGGGAATCGATTTCCATGAGGTGCGCCTGGAGACCAACGCGCACAACCTGACGCTGGTCTTCTCCGACCTTGAGGTGAGCGAGGTCCAAGTGGGATACGCGCCGTTCGTCGCCGACTAAAGGCTGTTTCGTCATGCCGTGATCACGTCTGCCGAGGGCGAGGTTGTGCTTGGGGGCGACGCCGCTGGTGGCCCACCAGACACCGTCGCCCTTGAGGCGGCAGTCCCGTAGCGCCGGACTGGAGGCCGTACGCGCGCTGGAGCGGCCGGAGACGGCGGTCGTCGACGTCCGGTGACGCGACGGCGTGAGCCCGACACCACACTCCCTCCTCGCATAACTGCAACCCCTCCCACAACACCTGCCACAACAGGCACCATCCGGCACATGGTCGCCTTACCTCCTTGTCCCCGTACGTGGTAGTACGGGAGGGTCACAGCAGACGGGGGTGAGTCATGGGGCGCCAGGCGCCCGTACCAGCGACCGACGAACGGAGCCTCACCGCGATGTACGACTCGACCGCCGACGCCGACCGTCTCGACCCCGTGGCCACCACCGCCCGGATGACCGCCGCCCTGCGCGCCCGCGAGGCCGCGAGGCCGGACCGGCTCTTCGACGACCCGTTCGCCGCCGTCCTCGCCGGCGACGCGGGACGGGAACTGGCCGACAGGGCCGGTGTGGTGGACGCGATACCGGTCCGCACCCGCTACTTCGACGACCTTCTCGTGAAGATCGTGGGCAGCACCGCGCACACGACCACCGGCGAGATCACCACTGGCCCCGAAACCCCCGGCACACCCCGCCAACTCGTCGTGCTCGCCGCCGGCATGGACAGCCGCGCCTACCGGCTCCCGCTCTCCGCCACGAATCTCTACGAGGTCGACCGGCCGGACCTGCTGCGGCTGAAGGGGTCACTGCTCGTCGACGCCCCGTTGCGGTGCGCCCGCCGCGTGCCCGTCGCAGCCGACCTCGCCGACGACTGGGCGGGCCCGCTCACGAAGGCCGGGTTCCGGCCCGGGGAGCCCACCTGCTGGCTGGTCGAGGGGCTCACCCAGTACCTGGAGGAGCCAGACGTACTGCGCCTCCTCGACGCATCACCGAACTCTCCGCCCCCGGCAGCCACCTCCTCGCCGACTTCGTCGCCGGTTCGCTGCTCCGGGACCCGGCCGTACGCCCCATGCTGAGCCTGCTCGAACGGTCCGGCGCCGGCTGGCGGTACGGCACCGACGACCCCGCACCGCTGTTCACCGAGCGGGGCTGGCGGCCCGAGACGACGTCCTACGCCGAGGTCGGCCGGGCGTTCGGCCGCTGGCCCCGGACCGGCCCGCACGGCGGCGACCTCGTCCACGCCGTCCGCTGAACCGCCGCGGTACCCCCGCCGCCGTCCCGTGTGCCGCCCCTCCCACCGC
>NZ_JBPQTX010000416.1:0-5224 GCF_051386555.1 Streptomyces sp. URMC 126 | reverse complement strand
CCAAACGCTGGAACTGACGTGGCCGAAGCCCGGTGAACACCTCGATGAGCTCACGGCATTGAGCGGTGACAACCTGCGCGACCAGCTCAACGCCGCACTCGATCAAGAGTTACGGGACAGGCTTTAAAGCGTGTTGCAGAAGATTGTGTTTGGGCAGGTCAGGGTCGGTTCTCACCCGTTCTGATCATGCGGCCATGGCGAGGTTGTGCATGTGGGCAACAACTTGGACGGCGCGGTGGAGGCCGTCGCCGCGCTGTCGGCAGTCGCGGAGGATCTTGTAGTTCTTCATGCGGGCAAAGGCGTGCTCGACGCGGGCGCGGACCCGGCGATGCTCGGCGTTGTCTTCCTCTTCTCCCGCCAGCAGGGGCCTGCCGGGGCGTTTTCGGTGCGGGACGACGAGGCCGGTGTTGATATAGGCGCCGTCGCCGAGCACCGTGACGCCCTGGCACAGAGCCGGCAGGCCGGAGTTGCGCCAGACCTGTGCGTCGGCCTTATTGCCCGGGGCCGGCCGGGCCGTGGCCACGACCAGCTTGGTGTCGGCGTCGATGATGACCTGCACATTCGCCGAGAAGCGGTAGTTGCGGCTCGAGGCGCCCACCTGCCGGTCGCGGACCGGGATCAGGGTGCCGTCCACGATCCACAACCGATCCGCGGCATCGGCGGGCCGCGAAGCGGGCTCAAGGGCGAGAAGGGAGCGCAGCCGCCGGATCACCCGGCACACCGTCGCGGGCGAGACACCGAACAACGGCGCGAGCTGCCGCATGGTGAGGTTCGTGCGGTAGTAGACAGCCACCAGCAGCACCCGGTCGGCCAGCGGCAGACACCAGGGCCTGCCACCACCGGGACCATTGCCGCCCCGCTCCCGCACCACCCGCAACAAGCCCTCGAACTGCCGCATCCGCAGCCCGGTGAACGTCTCCACCCACAACGGCTGAGCTCTCAGCACCCCACCCATACACGGAAAATGCCCAGATCACAGCCTTCTGCAACACGCTTTAGGCTCACACTTAATGGACACGTTTTAGTGAGCGGCTTGCGGACAGTTCAGTGCCCGCCTTGCTGCTTGATGTCGGTCTGGTGGCCCAGCGCGCTCCTCCTGCCGGATGGCAGCTACTGCAGGGTGTCATTCCGCACCGCGTCGACGAACACGCGCCAAGCTGCCAGCGCTACTCGGGCCGGCGGTCGGCTTATGTCTTTCGAATCGCGAAACGCGAGCCCTCTGATCTCCGAAATAACCGCGACTTCGACGCACTGACCGTTCCCGGCGGTATATGAGCTTTTCCACCAGTTCGCGCAGGTGAGGTCGGCCGGGTCCAGACGGGTTGACTTGTTCATCGTGGCAGCTCGCTTCTGATGGTTTCAGCCAGCTCACGGCTGTCATCCTCCGAGAGCGCGGCGGCGGACAAGTTGTCAAACAGACGGGTTAGGCGTCTCAACGTCAGCGGATCCTCCCTGAGCCATGCCGTATTCTCGGCCGACTCGGTGAAGGCGACGTCGGCACTGGCGTTTTTCCCTGAGCTGAAGAGCACGAAGCTTCCTGTGCTGGCGCCTCGCTCACCTGCCTCGAACGGGATGACTCGGATGCTGACGTTGTCCAGACGGGACACCGCGCACAAGTGCTTCAACTGCCCGCGCATTACCGCCGGCCCACCGACGCGCAGGCGAAGGGCGGCCTCCGTGACCACAGCCTGAAAGGTGAGCGGGTCATCCTCGCGAAGTCTGTCCTGGCGGCGCATCCGCACTTCGACCAGGCTGTCCACTTGATCGGGGCCCAGGGCGGCATAGCTGACCCCTGTCACCGCTCGTGCGTAGTCGGCGGTTTGGAGGGAGCCGGGGATCAGTAGCGGCTGGTATTCGCGGCCGTGCACCGCGTCGGCCTCGTAGGCAAGGAAGTCGTTGTAGTTGGCGCTGATGACGTCTCGATAAGCGTGCCACCAGGGTGGTACACGCTGTTTGCCGCGAATCATCAGCTCCGTGAGCTTGGTGAGCAGTGGCTCCCCGACGCCGTACAACTCCATCAGCGTTTCGAAGTCGCGCTTCGTGCAGGAGCGTTTGCCGTTCTCGATACGACTGACCTTCGAGTTGTGGCACCCGAGGTGGTCACCCACCTCTTCGGTGGTCAGGCCTTGGCGGTCTCTGAGCGTCCGCAACTCGGCCCCCAGCCTGCGTCGCGCGGTGAGCGGACCGGTGCCGGATGCGGGTGCCATTGCTCCTCCATCTGGTCGCTGCTTCGGCTTGGCTGAGCGTACCGCCTGGCACGTCGCCAGGAGCCGCCGCTGCTCGGGCAGTTGGCATCAGATTGGCAATCTGCCAGACAGAAGCTTGACTGAGTGCCAGTGTGACCCACATCATGCTGAGCTATCACGCACCGCTTCCGGTGCGTAACGATGCGTCGATCACTTGTGCCCTGGCGCCGCGCGCCCAGGGCTTGGAGCCGCCATGACTCTCCCTGTGCACGACCTGAAGCTGGAAATGTCGCTCGTCCTCACCCCGTCGCCGACGAAGCTGCCGCAGGTGCGCAGCTTCGTGCGGCTGCAACTGCGCTGGTGGGGGCTGGTCGAGCCCGTCGTGGACGACGCGATGACCGTCGTCGGCGAGCTGTTGGCGAACGTGGTGAAGCACGTGGGGGAGGGGGAGTGCGGGCTCGGGCTGCGGGTGCGTGACGAGGTGCTGCATCTGTGGGTGCGGGACGCTTCCTCGGTGCTGCCGGTGGCCAAGTGGCCTACGGCGCTTGGGGTGCGGGAGAGCGAGGAGGGGCGGGGGCTGCTCATCGTGGACCGGCTGACCAAGGGCGACTGGGGTGCGCGGAGGTCGCCCGCCGGAGGGAAGGAGGTGTACTGCCGGTTGCCGTTGGGCGGCGTAAGGCCGCCGGACGTCGGCGGGCCCGCGCCGCACTGGCACGCCTTCTACTGGGCGGGTGCCGTCGCCCCGACGCGGGACGAGGAAGCGGACCCGGACTGCGGCAAGCCGCCCGCCGTCAACGCCGCCTCCGCCGCCTGGGTCCGTAAATCCGCCTCGTTGCACGCGGCGCGGCTCGCCGATCCCGCCTCGTGCGTGGCCTGGCTGGAAGCGCGGCTGGCCGCCGACCGGCCGGTGGTGCGGGTGCCGGCGCAGCGGATCGTCGGATACGCGCGGGGCGAACTGGACGACGGCGTACGGAAGCTGCCGTTGCAGTGGCCGACCGGGGACGGGCGGATCGTCCGGCTGATGCTGCTCGCCTGCCCCAGCCGGAGCCGTGCCTTCCGTTGCCCCGGACCGCACACCGCCGCATGAGGGAGGACGGAATGAAGCGAACCGTCGGCAGGCTCGTCGGTCACTGCCGTCACCTCGACGGCTGGGAGTCGGCGGGCGGCGAGGAGCGTTGCCGCGCGTGCGGGACGCGCCGGTTCACGGACTACGGCGCCCTGCGCCCTCGTGACCTGCCGCCCGTCGTCGAACCGTCGCCGGAGGACGCCGTACGGGCGGACCGTGCCGCCGCCACCGTCGTGGCCCGTACTGTGCGTCACCTCAGTCGCTGGGGCCGCAGCCGTGCCGCGTTCTGGCTCCCCATGGGTCAGGTGGCGACGGCGTCGAGGGCCGGGGCGATGACGGCGAACGCCCGCTCCAGAAGGGCGGCCGGGTCCTCCGCTCCCTCGCTGTCGCTCCAGCGGCGGAGGACGGCGTCGAAAGCGGTGAGAGCCATTCCGGCGGCCATGCGGGGGTAGAGGTCGGTCTCCGGGGCGAGGCCGTGGCGGCGGCCGAGTTCGGTGGCGAGGTCCTCGCGCCACTCGGCCTGCCGCTCCAGGAAGCGGGCGAGCAGGGCGGGGGTCCGCAGGATCAACTGCACCACCCGCAACGCCCGTTCGGAGTGTCCCGCGCAGGCCTCGACGGGCACCCAGACCGCGTGCCGGAGGGCCGAGGACGGAGGCTCGCCGGCCGGGCGGGCGGCGAGTTCGGCGTGGATGCCGGTGCCCATGTCGGCCAGGAAGCGGACGACGACGTCCTCCTTCGACGCGAAGTAGCGGAAGAAGGTCCGCTTCGACACGCCGGCGGCGGCCACGATCTCGTCCACCGTCACCGCGTCGAATCCCTTCGAGGCGAGCAACTGCAACGCCGCTTCGGACAGTTCGTCCGAGACGAGGCGGCGTTTGCGCTCGGCGAGGGAGAGGGCGGCGGGGGCGGGGCCGGGGCGGGAGGTCACCGGCCCATCGTACCCACGTCGTGGCGCACGTGGCACTCAGGTGCGCCTTGACACTTGGTGTCACGCGCGGCAGCGTGTGACGCATGACCAAGGAGCAGCGGCGGCCGTGGGCCGCCGACCGGATTCCGGACCTCAGCGGCCGGGTGTTCGTCGTCACCGGAGCCAACAGCGGGCTGGGGCTCGCCACCACCCGGGCGCTCGTCCGCCGGGGCGGGCACGTGATCCTGGCGGTGCGGGACGTGGAGAAGGGGCGCCGGGCCGCCTCGGACGCCGCCGCCGAACGGCCGGGCGCGCGGCCCGAGGTACGTCGGCTGGACCTGGCCGACCTCGACTCCGTCCGCGCCTTCGCCGACGGCGTGCGTGCCGACCACGACCGGCTCGACGTCCTCGTCAACAACGCGGGCGTGATGGCGCTGCCGCGCTCGCTCACCCCGTCCGGACACGAGCGGCAGTTCGCCTGCAACCACCTCGGCCACTTCGCCCTCACCGGGCTGCTGCTCGACCTGCTGACCGCCGGGCGCGACCCGCGCGTCGTCACGGTCAGCTCGGTCAACCACCGCAAGGCGGGACTGGACTTCGACGACCTCACCGGCGAGCGCCGGTACTCGCCGATGGGGGCCTACAGCCAGTCGAAGTTCGCCAACGCGGTCTTCGGGTGGGAGCTGCACCGGCGGCTGGCGGAAGCCGGCAGTCGGGTGCGCAGTCTGCTCGCGCATCCCGGTTACACGGCCACCGGGCTCCAGATGAAGTCGTCCAGCGCGCTGCTGCGGGTGCTCCTCGGCCGCCTCGGCAACGCGGTCCTCGCCCAGCGGCCCGAGCGGGGCGCACTGCCCCAGCTCTACGCCGCCACCGAACCGGGGTTGGCGAGCGGCCTGTTCATCGGTCCGTCCGGCATGGCCGAACTGCGCGGCGACCCGACGGAAGTCGGACTCGCCCCGGCCGCCGCCGACCCCACCACCGGCCGCCGCCTGTGGGAGCTGTCGGAACGGGCGACGGGGGTGCGGTACGCGTTTCCGGCCTCGGTGTGAGGCGGCGGGGGAGGGG
>NZ_JBPQTX010000415.1:0-5235 GCF_051386555.1 Streptomyces sp. URMC 126 | reverse complement strand
GGGCTGAATTGTGCCTGAGGTGGCACTTTCAGCCCGTCCGGCGTTTGAGGACAACCGCGCGGAGCGCGGTTTCAGGGGGTCTGGGGGCTCGCCCCCAGGAATCGGCGAAGGGGCGGGACCGGGGCACAGCCCCCCGCAGGGGTCACTCCCCCAGGTGCGCCCGGACCTCGGCCGCCGCCTCATGCCCGTAAGCCTTCGCGAACCGCTCCATGAAGTGCCCCCGCCGCAGCTCGTACTCCTGAGTACCAAGCGTCTCGATCACGAGAGTGGCCAGCATGCACCCCACCTGAGCCGCCCGCTCCAGCGGCAGCTCCCACGTGAGCCCCGCGAGGAACCCCGCGCGGAAAGCGTCGCCGACGCCCGTCGGGTCGACCTTCGCCTGCTCCTCCGCGCAGCCGACCTCGATCGCGGGCTCGCCGACGCGCTCGATGCGGACGCCCCGGGAGCCGAGGGTGGTGACGCGGGTGCCGACCTTGGCGAGGATCTCGTCGGCGGTCCAGCCCGTCTTGGACTCGATCAGCGCCTTCTCGTACTCGTTGGTGAAGAGGTACGTGGCGCCCTCGACGAGCTGCCGGATGTCGTCGCCGTCCATGCGGGCGAGCTGCTGGGAGGGGTCGGCGGCGAACGGGATGCCCCGGGTGCGGCACTCCTGCGTGTGGCGGAGCATCGCCTCGGGGTCGTCGGCGCCGATCAGCACCAGGTCGAGGCCGCCGACGCGGTCGGCGACCGGCTGGAGCTCGATGAGGCGGGCCTCGCTCATGGCGCCGGTGTAGAAGGACGCGATCTGGTTGTGGTCGGTGTCCGTGGTGCAGACGAAACGGGCGGTGTGCAGGACCTCGGAGATGTGCACGGACTCGGTGTCGACGCCGTGCCGTTCCAGCCAGGCGCGGTAGTCGGCGAAGTCCTCGCCCGCCGCGCCGACGAGGATCGGGCGCAGGCCCAGGACGCCCATGCCGAAGCAGATGTTGGGGCCGACGCCGCCCCGGCGGACGTCGAGGTCGTCGACGAGGAAGGAGAGGGAGACCGTGTGCAGCTGGTCCGCCACGAGCTGGTCGGCGAATCGGCCGGGGAACGTCATCAGGTGGTCGGTGGCGATGGAGCCGGTGACAGCGATACGCACGGCGAATCTGCTCCTTGCGGGGCGAGGCGGTGAAGGGGCGGTGGCGCTCTACGGGAGGAAGCGGGGCGAACGGGACCTCTACGGGAAAGGGCCGTACCACGCTACCGGCTGCCGCTCGGGACACCAGTCCTGATCTCGCCACGAAGGGCTGAATTTACCCGATGGTCGGGCTTTCTCCCCGGTCGCGGCGGTCGGTACGGTGCCCGTATGGGGACTTCTGTGAACCACGTCACTCCGCCCGCCCCGGAGTCCGCCGCCGACGGCGACAGCCTCGCCGCGCTGCGCCGGGACTGCGCCGGGATGCTGCCGCACTGGCGGGTTCAGGCGACCTTTACAGACGCCGCAGACGCCGCAGACGCCGCAGACGCCGAGGCCCCCGTGGCCCCGCCGTCGCACGGGGTGTCGGTGCCGGACCGGACGGCACGGCTGCTGCGCGGTATGTCCGAGTACGGCGACTGAGCCGGCCGGGGCGGCCGGGCCGTACGGGCCCGCCGTGGAACCGCCCGCTCCCCCGCCCCGTCCCACCGGCACCTCGCCCCGTCCGGGGCGGGGACCGGGACACCGGTGGAATCGGAGCGAAGGAGCGATGCGGTGGGCACCGAGGGCGAGACCTCCGGCAAGCGGCGGCGGAAGCACTCGCCGCCGGTGGTCGCGTCGGTCGCGGCGGCCGTGCTGCTGGCCGGGGGCGGCGGCGCGTACTGGGCCGCGACGGCGGGCGGCGGTTCGCCGGGGCCGGCCGCCGACGGGCGGGCGGTTCCCCCGCCGCCGCTGGCGCTGGACGACGAGGGGAGCACCGGTTCGAGTGGGCCGCCGCCGGGCATCGCGGTGGGCGAACCGGACCCCAACGGTGGCGGCACCCGCTACCGGGCCGAGGGCAAGCTGCCCGACGGCCCGGCCAGGGCCCCGGTGTACACGGCGGGCCGGGAGCCGGGCGCCTCCGACGTGGCGGCGCTGGCCCGGGCGCTGGGCGTCGGGGGCGAGCCGCGGAAGGCGGACGGCGTCTGGACCGTCGGACGGGGAGCGGACCCGACGATCCAGGTGGGTGTGGCCGCGCCGGGCGACTGGACGTACGCGCTGCACGGCATCGCCGGCGGGAAGCCGTGCGTCCACCCGCCGGGCGCGGGGCCGGAGAAGGACGGTCCCGGGAAGCCCGATGACGCTCCGGTCTGCCCGTCCTTCCGGGACCGGCCCGGCGGGTCCGATCCGGCGGCGGCGCGTCCGGTGTCGGAGGAGCGGGCGCGGGCGGCGGCCCGGCCGGTGCTGGAGGCCCTGGGGCTGCGGGACGCGAAGGTGGACGCGAGCAAGGTGTTCGGTGCCGTGCGGACGGTCACGGCCGACCCGGTGCTGGGCGGCCACCCGACGTACGGCCGGCAGACCGTGCTGCGGGTCGGCGCCGACGGCCGGGTGGCGGACGGCGCCGGGGCCCTGGTGTCGCCGGTGAAGGGTGCGGAGTATCCGCTGGTCAGCGCCGCGCGGGCGCTCGACGAGCTCAACCGGCGGGCCGGCAAGGGCGGCGGAGTGCGAATCGGGGGCTGCGCGACGCCGGTGCCGGCGGACGAGGGGGCGGGGAGCGCTCCCGGGTCCGCCGGGCCGGGCACCGCCTCGCCGCCGTGCGCCGGCGGCACGCTGCCGCGCGCGTCGGTGCCCATACGCGGGGCGCGGTTCGCGCTCGCCGCGCGGTCGGTGGCGGGCCGGCCGGCGCTGGTGCCGTCGTGGCTGTTCGAGGCCGCGGTGCCGGGTGGCGGGAAGGCCACGGTGACGGTGGTCGAGCCCGCGGTGGACCCGGAGTTCCTCACCACGGCGCGGAGTGGACGGCCGCTTCCGGGCAAGGGCGAGGGGCGGGCGGTGCCGGCTCAGGTGACCTCGTACAGCGCCGACGGGTCGCGGCTCACCCTGCGCTTCTGGGGCGGGGTGTGCAGCGATTACGCGGCGTCGGCGCAGGCCCAGTCGGCGGCGGCGGTGACGGTGAAGGTCACCGGCGTGGAGCGGGAGCCCGGGCGGCCGTGTGTGCTGGCGGCCCGGCGGTTCGACCGGAAGGTGGCGCTGGACCGGCCGCTGGGCGGACGGAAGGTGGTGGACGTCGCCACCGGGGAGCCGGTGCCGCGGGGCTGACCGCGCCCGGACGTACGGAAGGGGGGCACCCCTCTTCGCGAGGGGGCCCCGCCTTCCTACGCGGCCTGGGACCGTCAGCTGAAGGAGTCGCCGCAGGCGCAGGAGCCGGTGGCGTTGGGGTTGTCGATCGTGAAGCCCTGCTTCTCGATGGTGTCGACGAAGTCGATGGAGGCGCCGCCCAGGTACGGGGCGCTCATCCGGTCGGTGACGACCTTGACGCCGTCGAAGTCCTTCACGACATCGCCGTCGAGCGAGCGCTCGTCGAAGAAGAGCTGGTAGCGCAGGCCGGAGCAGCCGCCGGGCTGGACGGCGACGCGCAGCGCCAGGTCGTCCCGGCCCTCCTGCTCCAGCAGGCTCTTGACCTTGGCCGCCGCGGCGTCGGACAGGAGGATGCCGTCGCTCACAGTGGTCTTCTCGTCCTGAACGGACATCTGCTTCACTCCCGGGTTTCGTGCGGACTGCTTGTCCTCGGCTGAACCGACGGAGCCCGGGATTCATTCCGGGTCCGGCCGTGTGTTCCGTCTTTCATGCTCGCACATCCCCTGCGCGCCCGGGAATGCGTCACATCGACGCAATGGGCATCGTCAAAGTGACACGAAGCAGTTATGATAGATAGCGTCAAATTGACGACAAGGCCGGTGCAGCTCAGTCCGGTCGTCCGCAGAACAGAAAGGGTGCGTGTCGTGACCACCGCCCAGTCCCTGGATTTCCAGGACCCCGCCCCGTCGCCCCTCGCCCTGCTGCTGCTCGGCCGCGAGTCCGACCCGCGCAGCGAGCGCGGCGTGGAGTGCCCCGGCGACCTGCCCGCGCCCTCCGACCCGGACCTGGTGGAGCGGGCGCGCGCCGCGAAGGCGAAGCTGGGTGACCGGGTCTTCGTGCTCGGCCACCACTACCAGCGCGACGAGGTGATCGAGTTCGCGGACGTCACCGGCGACTCCTTCAAGCTGGCCCGCGACGCGGCGGCCCGTCCGGACGCGGAGTACATCGTCTTCTGCGGCGTGCACTTCATGGCCGAGTCGGCCGACATCCTCACCACCGACGCCCAGCAGGTCGTCCTGCCGGACCTGGCGGCCGGCTGCTCGATGGCCGACATGGCCACCGCCGAGCAGGTCGCCGAGTGCTGGGACGTGCTCACCGAGGCGGGCGTGGCCGAGACCACCGTCCCCGTCTCGTACATGAACTCCTCCGCCGACATCAAGGCCTTCACCGGCAAGCACGGCGGCACCATCTGCACCTCCTCCAACGCGGAGCGGGCGCTGAACTGGGCGTTCGAGCAGGGCGAGAAGGTCCTCTTCCTGCCCGACCAGCACCTCGGCCGCAACACCGCCGTCCGCGACCTCGGCATGTCCCTCGACGACTGCGTCCTCTACAACCCGCACAAGCCGAACGGCGGCCTCACCGCCGAGCAGCTGCGCGACGCGAAGATGATCCTGTGGCGGGGCCACTGCTCGGTCCACGGCCGCTTCTCGCTGGACTCCGTCCGCGAGGTGCGCGAGCGCATCCCCGGCGTCAACGTGCTGGTGCACCCCGAGTGCAAGCACGAGGTCGTGGCCGCCGCCGACTACGTCGGCTCCACCGAGTACATCATCAAGACCCTGGAGGCCGCCCCGGCCGGGTCGAAGTGGGCCATCGGCACCGAGCTCAACCTGGTGCGACGGCTGGCGAACCGTTTCGCGGCGGACGGCAAGGAGATCGTCTTCCTCGACCGGACGGTGTGCTTCTGCTCGACCATGAACCGGATCGACCTGCCGCACCTGGTGTGGGCGCTGGAGGCCCTCGCCGAGGGCAAGGTCGTCAACCGGATCGAGGTCGACCCGGAGGTGGCGGCGTTCTCGAAGCTGGCGCTGGAGCGAATGCTCGCGCTGCCGTAGGCAGCGGTTTTTCGGGGGGGGGGTGCCCCAGTCCCCTGGGGGCTGCGCCCCCGGACCCCGCTTGTCGCGGCTCCGCCGCTCGTCCTCAAACGCCGGACGGGCTGGATAGTGCGCCCTGGCGCACACTTCAGC
>NZ_JBPQTX010000414.1:0-5237 GCF_051386555.1 Streptomyces sp. URMC 126 | reverse complement strand
CCCCCTCCCCGCGTCCCCGGTCCCGCCGTGAAAGCGGACCGTCCTCTCCCCCGTCAGAGGACGGTCCCGCCGGGACGCGGCCGGACGGCGCGGGGTGGACCGCGCCGGCCGGCTCGCTGATCTGACTGTGATGCGCCACATCCCCGACTGCCAACAGTTCCGGGAAATACGGGCCGTCGTGGGACGTCCCACGCTCCGACCTGCGACGACGGTCCCGGCCCTGAGGCCGTGGTGGGACGGGCCGGGGGAGCCGTGACTGGCCGGAAACCCGCGTGTCGGCCGGCAGTGCGGGAAAACACCGGCCGGCGTCGTCATCATGTGCGACACAGGAGGCTCATGCCTCGGGGGACCACGTGACGGGTGTGGGGTGGAACATGCCGCGTTGGAAAGAACTGCCGGCGTCGCTCGACCAACGGGTGAGCCAGTTCGTCGTACAGCTCCGCAGACTCAAGGACCGCAGCGGGCTCAGCCTCGCCGCGCTGGCGGCCAAGACTTCGTACAGTCGGTCGTCCTGGGAGCGTTATCTCAACGCCCGGCAACTGCCGCCGCGCGACGCTGTGGAGGAGCTGGCCCGGGTGTGCGGGACGGATCCGGCCCGCCTTCTGGTGCTGCACGAGATAGCGGAGGAGGCCTGGCCGTCCGCCACGGCGAAAGGCGCCACGGCGGAGGGCACCACGACGCAAGGTGCCACGGCGGAGGGTGCCACGGCGGAGGGCCTGGCAGCGGGAGACGCCGCCCCGGGCGGTACGGGAGCGGACGGCGGCCCGGTGCCGGGCGTCGGAGAGCCGGCGGAGGCCCGAAGGCGCCTGTGGCTGTACGTCGCGGCGGTGGCCGTGCTGGTCGTCGCGCTGGCGGCCGGACTGCTGGCCGCCCGGCCCTGGGAGGACGACGAGACGAAGGACGACGGGCCGGCGGCCACCGGCTCCCCGTCCCCCTTCGTCTTCGTGCAGGGACGTTCCCGCCCGTGCCACGTCGAGCGCGAGGGCGGCGAACTGCGGGCCGGGTACAGCCCGACCCGCACCGTGTTGATGGATCTCAAGAGCAGCGGATGGGAAGTGCTGGAGGCGCAGTGCCTGCTCAAGCACCACGGATACGACCCGGGTCTGATCGACGGCTCCTTCGGCGTACGGAGCAAGGCGGCGGCCCAGCGGTTCCAGAAGGCCAAGGGCCTGGTCGTGGACGGGATCGTCGGACCCGACACCTGGGGGGAGTTGCGCAAGTGAACGGCGGGCGCCCCCTGCCCGCGGAGTGCGCCCGACTGGCCGCCGCCCTGCGGGAGCTGAAGGAGCGCACCGGGCTGAGCCTGGCAGCGCTGGGCGAGCGGACCGCGTTCAGCAAGTCGTCGTGGGAGCGCTACCTCAACGGCAAGAAGCTGCCGCCCCGTGAGGCGGTCGAAGCGCTGTGCGCGCTGGCGGACGAGCCGCCCGGCCGGCCGCTCGCCCTCTGGGAGCTCGCGGAGCAGCGGTGGACCGGACGGGCCGCGTCCGCTCCCGGGGACGAGGCGGAGGAAGCCGGAGGGGCCCCCGAGGCGTCCCCCGCTCCGGTCGCGAGCGTCACGGAAGAGGGGGCGACAGCGGCCCCCGCCCCCGTGGACACCGGGCGGCGGTCCGGCCTCCACGTCCCCGGGCGGTACGTCGTGTGGGGCGTGGCCGCCCTGGTGGCGGCCGTCCTGGTGCCCTTGGCGCTGCTCGCCGGTGACGAGACGTCGTCCGAGTCCTCCTCCGGCGCGGGCGCGGCGGTTCCGTCCTACGCCCAGTCCTACGAGCCCGGGTGCCACGGGCAGGAGTGCGAGGGGGCCGACGCGCAGGCGATGGGGTGCGGCGCGCAGGGGCTGCCGGTCACCCTGGTCTCCCGGCGGTCGCACGGCGGGCAGCGGATCGAGATCCGGTACGCGGAGAAGTGCGGAGCCGTCTGGGCCAAGGCCACCGGCCTGCGGCTGGGCGACCGGGTGGAGCTGACGCTGCCCGGGACCCACCCCAAGGAGGTCAGGGCCGCCAGCCGTCGCGACACGGAGGTCTATCTGTCGACCGCGATGACGGCCACCGACGCACCGCGCCGGGCCCGCGCCTGCCTGCGCCCGGCCGAGGGCGCCGAGGAGTGCTTCGCCGCGCCCGGCGGGTGAGGCGCCGGACGCGGCGAAGCGGGTGGGGGACGGGCGACGCGGCCGGTCCTCCACCCCCGTGGGAGGACCGGCCGGACGTCCTCCCCGAGCATCCAGACGGCGGCATTCCGGTTCAAGGCGTGACCGGGTCCTGTGACTCGGAGGAGATCATTCCGCTACGAGGTCACCGTTCTGTACCGGATCCACGCGGGGGCGTACGGCGCCCACGCCGGAACGGTTCCCTCTCATGAGGGTGGTCCGGGAGCACGGCCGACGAGGGGGCGTGCGCCCCGGTGCGTTGATCAACCCGGAACGCCCCTATGCGCCGACCGGAGAGGAACTGGGAGGCTGCGTCGCGCCATCCCCTGGGTAGCACCGCGGTACGCAGGGGGATTAGGGGAGGGCCATGCCTCGTTGGAGAGCGCTGTCGGACGAACTCGACCCGCAGGTGCGGGAGTTCGTGGAGCAGCTGCGCCGGATCGTCGAGCGCAACGGGATGAGCGTCGGAGCGGTCGCGGACCGCACCGGGTACAGCAAGACCTCCTGGGAGCGCTACCTCAACGGCCGGCTGCTGCCACCGCGCGGTGCCACCGAGGCGCTCGCGGAGTCGACGGGTACGGACGTCGAGCATCTGCTGACCATCTGGGAGCTGGCCGAGCGCGCCTGGAGCCGGTCCGAACTGCGGCACGACGTGACGATGGAGGGGCTGCGGGTCGAGGCGGCGCGCGCGGCGCTGGCGGAGTACGCGCCGCCGCCCGCCCCGGGGAGGCGCGGCTGGACGCTGCGCCGGGCGCGGGCGGCGGGGCCGGACGCGGTGGGCGGGGGCTCCGCGGACGGAGTGACCGGCGGTGCCGACGGGGCGCGGGGGGCGGCGGAAGCGGCGGAGTCCGCGGGGGTGATGGAGACGCCGAAGGCGCGGCAGGAGCGGAGCGACGCGGACGACGGTCGTGGCGGTCGTGGCGGTCGTGACTTCGGTGGCGCGCGTGACGGGAGTGGCGAGCAGGGCGCGGGAGGACGGCGGGTGGCCCGCCCGTCTCCCGACCTCCCCTCGGCCCGGGCGGCCGGCGTGGACGCCCGCGCGCAGGCGATCCCCTTGACGGGCTCGTCGGCGTCGACGGACCTGTCCGCCGGTCCGTCCGCTGGTGCTTCCGCTCCTCCGCCCGAGGACCTGTCCATGACGTTGGACCCGGCCGAGGCCCCGTCGAAGCGACACCCGCGTCCCTCCCGCGGAAACGACTCCCGCTCCGGGCACGACCCCCGCCTCCGTACCGCCTCCCGTACCCATCCGCACCCCCGTCCGCGCCCGAAGCGCCGCGCCGCGCTGCTGTTCACGGTGGGGGCGGTCGGCGCGCTGCTGATGGTCGTCGCGGCCGTCCTGCTGCTCGGGTACGGACCGGGCGGCAGCGGCCGGAAGCCCGTACCGTCCGCCGCCGCGCGGGATTCCGGCAGCCCGGCAGCCCTCCCCGCGGGCGTGAAGTGCGCGGGCGGCGCCTGCACGGGCAAGGACCCGGAGACCATGGGATGCGGCGGACAGCGGGCGAAGACGGCGGGTGCGACGACCGTCGGCGGCACCTACGTGGAGGTGCGCTACAGCGAGACCTGCAAGGCGGCCTGGGCCCGGATGACCCAGGGCGGACCCGGCGACACCCTGCGGGTCAGCGCGGCCTCCCGCACCGGTGAGGGCCGGATAGAGCGCGGCACGGACGGCCACAGCACCATGATCGCGGTGGCCGCCCCGAGCGAGGCCAGGGCCTGTGTGGTGCTCAGCACGGGGCGTCAGGGCTGCACGGTGCCACGGACGGGAGGGGCGGACGATGCCCCCGGGGCCCGCAAAGCTTCTGAGACGCGAGGGGCGGCGGAGAAAACGGAGACGCCAGAGGGCGCAGGTAAGCCGGAGGCCGGAGAGGCGCCCGAAGTGTCGCAGGAGGTGCCATAGGCCCAGGTGAGGCGTCCCACACCGGTTCTGGGGTTCCGGGCGTGCCCCGTCGGATAGCCTGACGCCGGATCTCTTGATACCAAGAGAGGTCCGCACAACATGGGCAGGGACACCCACCGCCAGTTTCGCAGCAGGAGATCGCCATGACCCGCACTCCCGTCAATGTCACCGTCACCGGCGCGGCCGGTCAGATCGGCTACGCGCTGCTCTTCCGCATCGCCTCCGGTCACCTCCTCGGCGCCGACGTGCCGGTCAAGCTGCGACTTCTGGAGATCCCGCAGGGTCTCAAGGCCGCCGAGGGCACCGCCATGGAGCTCGACGACTGCGCGTTCCCGCTGCTGCGCGGCATCGAGATCACCGACGACCCGAACGTCGCCTTCGACGGCGCCAACGTCGCGCTGCTCGTCGGCGCCCGCCCCCGCACCAAGGGCATGGAGCGCGGTGACCTCCTGGAGGCCAACGGCGGCATCTTCAAGCCGCAGGGCAAGGCCATCAACGACCACGCCGCGGACGACATCAAGGTCCTGGTCGTCGGCAACCCGGCCAACACCAACGCCCTCATCGCCCAGGCCGCCGCGCCGGACGTCCCGGCCGAGCGCTTCACCGCGATGACCCGCCTGGACCACAACCGCGCCATCTCGCAGCTCGCGAAGAAGACCGGCACCGCCGTCTCCGAGATCAAGAAGCTGACGATCTGGGGCAACCACTCCGCCACCCAGTACCCGGACATCTTCCACGCCGAGGTCGCGGGCAAGAACGCCGCCGAGGTCGTCAACGACGAGGCGTGGCTGGCCGACACCTTCATCCCGACCGTCGCCAAGCGCGGCGCCGCCATCATCGAGGCGCGCGGCGCCTCCTCGGCCGCCTCCGCCGCCAACGCCGCCATCGACCACGTCCACACCTGGGTCAACGGCACCGCGGCGGGCGACTGGACCTCCATGGGCATCCCGTCGGACGGCTCCTACGGCGTGCCCGAGGGCCTCATCTCGTCCTTCCCCGTCACCTGCAAGGATGGCAAGTACGAGATCGTCCAGGGCCTGGAGATCAACGAGTTCTCCCGCACCCGCATCGACGCCTCCGTCCAGGAGCTCGTCGAGGAGCGCGACGCGGTCCGCAAGCTCGGCCTGATCTGAGTCCGCTCCGCATCCGGTCCGACGGGCGGCCCCGCCACCGGCGACTCCGCGTCGCCGGCGGCGGGGC
>NZ_JBPQTX010000413.1:0-5297 GCF_051386555.1 Streptomyces sp. URMC 126 | reverse complement strand
GGGTTTGGCGGTGGGGGCGGGCATCTGCGGCTCCGGTGGGTCGTGGGCGGCGTCGCGGTCGCGGGGCGGCGCGGGCGGCGCGGGGCGGCGTTGACACAAGGTTACTTGCACATGCATGCTTCTGCCTATCGCCAAGAACATGCACGTACATGCAAATACCTACCACCGCCTGGAGGAGCCGGAACCATGGCCTGGATCTACCTGCTCGTCGCGTCCGTCTTCGAGGTCGTTTTCGCCCTCGCCACCAACGCCACCGAAGGGTTCACCAGGTTGGGGCCCTCGCTCCTGACCGCCGGGGCCGCCGCCGGGGGCATCTTCTTCCTGAGCCTGGCGCTCAGGACGCTGGACGTCGGAGTCGGCTACACCGTCTGGACGGGCATCGGATCCGTCGGCACGGTCGTCCTCGGCTCGGTGATCTTCGATGAGCCGGTCGACGGCTGGAAGGTGCTCGCCTTCGTCCTGATCATCGGCGGGGTGCTCGGGCTCAAGGTCGCCGACGGGTTCGGTGGGACGGAGGGGGCGGACGCGGCCGCCTCGGACCCGGACGCGGCCTCCGACCCGCGCCGTACTCCGGCCTCCGCCTGATCCCTGCCCCCTCTTCCCCTTCTCTCCCGTCTGCCGCACCCCGAGAGCTCGTCACATCCCGCAAAGGAGCACCATCATGGCCTGGGCCTACCTCGCCGTCGCCATCGTCTTCGAGATCGCCTTCGCGCTGGGCACCAACGCGACCAAGGGCTTCACCCGGCTCTGGCCGTCCGTCTTCACCCTCCTCGCCGCCGCCGGCGGCATCTACACGCTCAGCCAGGCGCTCAAGACCCTCGATGTGGGCGTCGGTTACACGGTCTGGACGGGGATCGGTTCCATCGGCACGGTCGTCTTCGGGGCCGTGCTCTACAAGGAGAAGATCACGCTGCCCAAGCTGCTCTCCTTCGCGGCGATCATCGCCGGAGCGGTCACGCTCAAGCTGGCGGCCGGCGCCTGAACCCCGGCGCACGGGGTGTGACCTGCGCCCCTGTGCTGTATGAAGATCTCGGAAACACTTGTCGATGGCCGAAAAGCGTCCCTAGGGTCGCGGAACCGAGCTCCGTGCCGAAGAGCGGCACGGCTCGCCGGCACGGATCGAGAAGGGTTCTGTTGCATGCAGCCACCGACAACGGGCGGGACGACGCCCGCCGGGCCCGTGGACGCCGGTCCCGTGGACGCCGGTCCCGGCCGACGGAGCGCCGTCGGGCGGGCCGGGGCGGGCGGGCCGGCCGGGGCGAACGGCGGGGGTGCCACCGAGGAGGGCTACCAGCGCGGACTCGGCACCCGGCAGATCCAGATGATCGCCATCGGCGGCACCATCGGCACGGGCCTGTTCCTGGGCGCCGGAACGGCCATATCCCAGGCCGGACCGAGCCTGATCATCTGGTACGCGGTGGCCGGCGCCGTCCTCTTCCTGGTGATGCGCGCGCTGGGCGAACTGCTCACGCACCGCCCGGTGTCCGGCAGCTTCGCCGAGTACGCGCGGGAGTTCCTCGGCCCCTTCTGGGGGTACGCCACCGCCTGGACCTACTGGATCATGTGGGTCACCACCGGCATGGCCGAGATCACGGCGGCAGGGCAGTACGTCAAGTACTGGTTCCCCGGGGTGGCCCAGTGGCAGACGGCGCTGGTGTCGCTGGTGGTGCTGCTGGCCGTGAACATGATCTCGGTGAAGGCCTTCGGCGAGCTGGAGTTCTGGTTCGCGCTCGTCAAGGTCGTGGCCATCGTCGCGATGATCCTCGTCGGCCTCGCCGTCCTGGTGATCGGCTTCGGCGACGTCGGCGACACCGCCTCGGTGACCCACCTGTGGAAGGACGGCGGGATCGCGCCGCACGGCGTGCACGACTCGCTGATGACGCTCCAGATCGTCCTCTTCGCCTACCTGGGCGTCGAACTCGTCGGCGTCACCGCCGGAGAGGCGGAGGACCCGCAGAAGAACATCCCCCGGGCCATCAACAGCCTCCCGGTGCGCTTCGGCCTCTTCTACATCGGCACGCTGATCGTCATCCTGTCGGTGGTCAGCTGGGCGGAGTTCAGCCCGGGCGTCAGCCCCTTCGTCGCCGCCTTCGCGAAGATCGGCATCCCGGCCGCGGCGGGCATCGTCAACTTCATCGTGCTCACCTCCGCGCTGTCCTCCTGCAACGCGGGCGGCCTCTACTCGACGGCCCGCATGCTGCGCACCGCCTCCGTCAACGGCCACGCCCCCAAGGCACTCTCCAGGCTCACCGGACGCGGTGTCCCCGCTCCCGCGCTGTGGGTGTCGGCCGTCGTCATGGGCCTCGGCGTCCTCGTCAACGCCCTCGACCCGGAGCACGCGTTCGCGTACATCACCTCCGTGTCGACGGGCGGGGCGATCCTCGTCTGGAGCGTCATCCTCGTCACCCACCTCCGCTACCGCCGCGCGGTCGCGCGGGGCGCCGCGGAAGCCTCCCCGTACCGCCTCCCGGGCGCGCCGTACACCAACCTGCTGGCGCTGGCCTTCTTCGCGTTCGTGACGGTCCTCATCGCCTGGAGCGCGGACACGCGGATCGCGCTGTACGTGATGGGCGTCTGGGTCGTCCTGCTGCTCCTCGGCTGGGCGTTCCTTCGGCGGGGGAGCGCGTCCCGGGCCTGAGCGCCGGGAGGACCGGACGGCCGGGACGGCCGGGACGCGGCCGGCGGGCGTCAGCGGCCCGAGGGGGTGCCGGGCGGCGGGCCGTGCACGGCGCGCCGGTACATGCCGGGTGTGATCCCGTAGGCGCGCTTGAACCAGCGGCCGAAGTGCGCCTGGTCCGAGAATCCGGCGGACTCGGCCGCCTCCGCGGCGGGCACTCCGCCGGCCAGCAGTGCGCGGGCCCGGCGGAGGCGCAGGAGCCGCTGGTAGTCGCTGGGCGACATACCGAACTCCGCACGGAACGCCCGGTACACGGCGTAGCGGCTGCACCCGGCCGCCCCGGCCAGGTCGCCGGCCGACAGCGGTTCGGCGTACGCCTCGTCCAGCAGGGCGCGGGCCCGGCGCGCCGCGTGCCGCCGGCCGCCGTCCGAGAGGGTGCGGCGGCGGGGCGCCCGGGTGGCGCCCCGGGCCGCCATGGCCAGGACCGTGGAGGCCAGCAGTTCCTCCCGGGCCAGTGCGCCCGCCGGCCCGGCCAGGGAGGCGTGCAGGCGCGCGAGCGCGCCGGCGAGCACGGGGTCCGTCAGGACCGGGCGGACGAAGAACGGCATCGCCGGGGCGCGCCCGTCGGCGGCGTCGGCCAGCACGTCGTGGACGACCGACGCCCCGATGTGGACGATGCGGTAGGCGTATCCCGCCTCGGCGGCGGCGTGCCCGTCGTGCACCTCGTCCGGGTTGAAGGCCATCACCATGCCGGCCCCGCTGGTGTGGTGCGCCCCGCGGCAGCGGAACCGCTGGGCGCCCAGGTCGGTGATGCCGAAGGAGTAGGCGTCATGGGCGTGCGGCGCGTAGACGTGATCGAAGAAGTGCGCGTGCATGGCTTCGAGCGGACGGGCGGGATCGGGGTCCCGCCAGTACCGCACCCAGCCGTCTCCGGTCGTCATGGCGCCATTCTGACCGGCGCACCAGCGTTCAAGACAGGCGGGCCGCGCGCCTGTCAGGGTCCGGTCCATGGCGACGAGGAAAGGGCCGAGCAACCCGTACCTGCTCCTGATGGTGACCATGACCCTGTGGGGGAGCGCCTTCTCCAGCTCCAAAGCGGTGGTCGGTCAAGTGCCGCATTCCGTGGCGGCGTTCCTGCGCTTCGGCGGTGCCGCCGTCGCCCTGCTGGCCGCCTCGGCGTTCCTCCGCGCACGCGAGAAACGCGGGGGCGGGGAACGCGTGGGCGGTACGGGCGGGGGTGACGGCGGGGCGCTTGAGGGTGCCGTGCGCGCGGATGTACCCCAGGGGCGTGCGTCCCGGTGGCGTGCCCCCGGGCTCGCCGCCGCGGCGGGCGTCCTGGGCGTGTTCGCCTACAACGGCTTCTTCTTCTGGGGCCTTTCGCTGGCTCCCTCCCTGGACGCGGGCATCCTCATACCGGTGATGAGCCCGGTGTTCACCAGTGCGTTCCTCCTCCTCACCGGCAAGGAGAAGGCCACCCGGGCGCGGTGGGCGGGCCTGGGGCTGGGGCTCACCGGCGCTGTGGTCTTCCTCGTCGGCGCCGCCGGCGGGGGCGGGACCGCGTCCCGGCTGCCGGGCGACGGTCTCTACCTCCTCAGCGCGGTGTGCTGGGCCGCCTACACCCTGATCGGACCGCGCGTCCTGGCCGGCGTCGAACCGCTCCGCGCCACCACGTACGCGACCTGCGCGGGCGCCGCCCTGCTCGGCGCGCTCGCCGCGCCCGACCTGGCCCACGTGCGGTGGGGCGAACTGCCGTCCGGTGTCTGGCTGAACGCCGCCTACCTGGCCGTCGGCGCGGCGGCCGTGGCCAACCTCCTCTACTACCGCGGCGTGCGGGCGGTGGGCCCCGCGCGGGCGTCCCTCATGATGTTCACCGTCCCGGTCGTCAACATCCTCTGCGCCACCGTCTTTCTCGGCGAGTCCGTCGGCCCGCTCCAGGGGACCGGCGCGGTGGTCCTGCTGCTGGGTGCCGTGATCGCCCTGACGTCGGGCAGGGGAGCGGCGGGAGCCCGGCGGCTGCCCGACGCGCGCCCCGCGGGCCAGGCGGACCGGCCCGCGCGGCGCGGGCGCAGTGGACGCAGCGGAGCCCGGGCCTAGAGCCCCGTGACTCCGTCCACCGTCTCCCGGAGCAGGTCCGCGTGCCCGTTGTGCCGCGCGTACTCCTCTATCAGGTGGATGAGGATCCAGCGCAGGGACACCTCCTCCGAGCCCAGCCCCTTCGCCTCCTCCGGCGACAGCCGGCCCACGTCGTCGAGCGAGGCGTCCGCGATGAGCTCCCTGCCCAGCGCGACCTCCGCCCGCCAGGCGGCCAGGGCCTCGTCCAGCCTGTCCCCGGGCGCGAGGTCGAAGCCGCCGTTCGGCGGGGGCTCCGGCACCGACCGGCCGGCGAACACCCGCTGGAACCAGTTGCGTTCCACGACCGCCATATGCCGCACCAGCCCCAGCAGGGACATCGGGGAAGGGGCTACGGAGGCGCGGCGCGCCTGCTCGTCGTCGAGCCCCGCGCACTTCACCGCGAGGGTCTCGCGCTGGAAGTCGAGCCAGCTCTCCAACGCCTCTCGCTCACCGGCGAGCGGGGGCGGGATGGGGCGGCCGTCCGGTGTCTTCGTCATGCGGTCACCTTCCCACGCACCACTGACAATCGCCCCCGGCCGCGGGAACGGCCGGGGGCGATTGTCAGTGG
>NZ_JBPQTX010000412.1:0-5344 GCF_051386555.1 Streptomyces sp. URMC 126 | reverse complement strand
GTCGGTGTCCCGTGGGGGAGGAGGGGGGCGGGGGAGGGCGGTGTTCCGCACCCGCCGATCGCCTGGCCGTCGTCGCCCCCCCCGGCTGTCACCTGTCCGGGGCCGTCGGCCGCCCGTCCGTTCCCGCCCCGCTCACCGCTCGCTGTCCAAGTGCGCCATCTGGTCCGCCGGGTAGCGCTCGCCCGCCGCCGCGTCCGCGGGGACGGCCGCCTCGATGGCGGCGAGGTCGTCCGGGCCCAGGGTGACGTCCAGCGCGCCGAGCGCCTCGGCGAGGCGCTCGCGGGTGCGGGCGCCCACCAGGGGGACGATGTCCGAACCCTGGGCCAGGACCCAGGCGATCGCCGTCTGGGCGACGGTCGCTCCCCGCTGCTCGGCGACCTTGCGGAGGGCGTCGACCAGGTCCAGGTTGCGCTGGAGGTTCTCGCCCTGGAAGCGGGGGCTCACGCCGCGGAAGTCACCGGCGGCGAGCCGCCGGTCGCGGCCGAAGTGGCCGCTGATCAGACCGCGGGAGAGGACGCCGTAGGCGGTCACGCCGATGCCGAGCTCGCGGGCGGTCGGGAGGATGCGGTCCTCTATGCCGCGCGAGATCAGCGAGTACTCGATTTGCAGGTCCGAGATCGGGGCGACGGCGGCGGCCCGGCGCAGGGTGTCCGCGCCCACCTCGGACAGGCCGATGTGGCGGACATGGCCGGCCTCGACGAGCTCGGCGATGGCGCCGACGGTCTCCTCGATCGGCACGTCGGGGTCGACGCGGGCGATCCGGTAGACGTCGATGTGGTCGACGCCCAGCCGCTGCAGCGAGTACGCGGCGAAGTTGCGCACCGCCGCCGGGCGGCCGTCGTAGCCCGCCCAGCCGCCGTCCGGGTCGCGCAGGGCGCCGAACTTGACGCTGGTGAGCGCCCGTTCGCGGTGGGCGGCCGGGGCGGAACGCAGCGCCTCGCCGATCAGCAGCTCGTTGTGGCCCATGGCGTAGAAGTCACCCGTGTCGAGCAGGGTGACGCCCGCGTCCAGGGCGGCGTGGATGGTGGCGATCGACTCCGTCCGGTCGGCCTCGCCGTAGAGGGCGGACATGCCCATGCAGCCGAGGCCGAGGGCGGAGACCTGGGGGCCGGTGGTGCCGAGAGTGCGGTACAGCACGGGGACTCCTTCGGGGCGGGGGAGGAGGGGAGGACGGAAGGGGTGGGCGGAAGCCGGACACCTTCAGGGTGGCACATGGAATGACAGATTTCAATATCTGTCATTCCATGTGTGTCCTCGCGTGTGCTGCCCCTCAGCGCATCGTCTTCGGCAGCCGCGTGCTCAGCACCGCCGTCGCCGCCACCGCCACCAGCTGCACTCCGAACGTCGTCACCACCGCGTCCCGCACCCCCATCGAGGAGGACAGCGACAGGAACAGCGAGCCGAGCGTCGCCACGCCCAGCGCCATGAACGACTGCTGCGTGGTGACCATCACCCCGCCGCCGACCCCCGCCTGCGTCGCCGGGACCTCGCTCAGCACGGCCCGCAGCGTGGGCGGCAGCAGCAGGCCCTGGCCCAGCCCCTGCACCGCCAGGGCCGGCATCGGACCCCAGACGCCGAGGTCGTCCCAGCCCCAGAGGAAGGTCAGGGCCATCCCGAGCACGCCCGCCGCCTGGACCAGCGTTCCGGCGGTCACCGCGCGGCGGCCGTAGCGGGCGCCCAGCCGGGGGCCGAGCAGCGAACCGACGAAGAAGGTGACGCACAGCGGCAGCAGCGCCAGGCCGGCCTCGGTCGGGTTCAGGCGCAGCCCCTCCTGGAACACCACGGCCAGGACGAACATGTAGCCGCCCCAGCCCAGGGAGAAGGGCACCAGGACCGCCAGGCCGCTGCGGACCGAGCCGATCCGCAGCAGGGACGGCGGCACCAGCGGAGTCCGCCCGGCGGCCTCCATCCGCCGTTCGACCGCCCAGAACGCCGCCGCGGCGAACGGGAACGCGCCCAGCAGCACCCAGGACCACACCGGCCACCCGGTGGAGCGCCCCTCCGTCAGCGGCACCAGCAGCGAGGCCAGGGTCAGCGACAGCAGGACGGTGCCCGCGCCGTCCACCCTGGTCGGCCGGTCGGAACGCGTCTCCGGGATCAGCCGCGCCGCCAGCAGCAGCGCGAGCACCGAAAGCGGCGCGTTGACCAGGAAGATCGGGCGCCAGCCGGAGCCCGCGATGTCGGCGGAGACCAGGAAGCCGCCCAGCATCTGGCCGATCACACTGGACACTCCGGCGGTGGCGCTGTACCAGCTCATCGCGCGGGTGCGGCGCTCGCCGTGGGTCGCCGCCTGGATCGTGGCCAGGGCCTGCGGCAGCAGCAGCGCCGAGGCGGCGCCTTGGGCGACGCGGGCGGCCACCAGGCTCCAGGCGTCCGGTGCCAGACCGCACGCCACGGACGTCACACCGAACGCGGCCGTTCCCCAGAGGAACATCCGGCGGCGGCCCACCATGTCGCCCAGCCGCCCGCCGAGCACCAGCAGTACGGCGTACGCGACGCCGTACCCGCCGACGACCATCTCCAGGACCGCCGGACCGGCGTGCAGATCGCGGTCGATGGCGGGCAGGGCGACGTTGACGATGAAGAAGTCCACCATCGGCAGGGCGGCGCCGAGGAGCACCGTGAAGAGGCCGCCGGTGCCCAGCACCGCCCCGCGGGAGCGGGCGGGTCCGGCGGGGGGAGCGGCGTCGGCAGAGGGAGAGGACAGCGGTGTCGGGGATGGGACGGGTGTCTCGTCGGCTATGCGTGCTTCGTTCACACGACGACGATGACGCAGTCCGCAACCTGGTACCAGAGAGCCTTTATCCTGGTACAAGGACTACCCGGTAACGGTCCTGACACCGGGGTCGCCGTATCGCAGGCTGGAGGTATGACCACGATGGTGCCGGAGTCGCCGGCCGCTCCGATCGCCGTTCTCGACGGCGGGGTCCGCGACATCGACGACGAGGCGCGCCGCGCCGAACTGGCGGCCTTCCTCCGCAGCCGCCGCGAACGCATCACCCCCGAGCAGGTGGGCCTGCCCCGCGGCAGCAGACGGCGGACGCCGGGGCTGCGCCGGGAGGAGGTCGCCCTGCGGGCCGCCGTGGGCGTCACTTGGTACACCTGGCTGGAACAGGGCCGCGACATCCAGGTCTCCGCCCAGGTGCTGGACGCCATCGCCCGGGCGCTGCTGCTCGACCGCGCCGAGCGCTCCCACCTCTTCGCCCTGGCCAACGCCACGGACCCGGCGCCCAACGCCGAGCCCACGGGCATCCCGCCGGGGCTGCGCCTGATGCTGGAGCAGCTGGAGCCCTTCCCCGCCTGCGTCCAGAACGCGCGCTACGACATCCTGGCGTACAACCGCACGTACAAGCACCTCCTCTGCGACCTGGACGCCCTGCCGCCCGAGGAACGCAACTGCCTCTGGCTGCACTTCACCAACGAGACCTGGTACGCCGACGTCATCGACCGCGAGGAGACCAAGCGGGCCATGGCGGCGAAGTTCCGGGCCGCGATGGCGGATCACATCGCCGAGCCGGCCTGGAAGTGCCTGCTCAAGCGGTTGCAGGAGGCGTCCGCTGACTTCCGGGAGATGTGGGAGCGGCACGAGGTGATCCCTCCGGCGGCCAACCGGCAGCGCACCTACCGGCAGGCCCGGGTGGGGCTGCTGAACCTCGACTACACCAACCTCTGGACCGGCCCCGCCCCCGGCACCCGGCTCCTCACCTTCACCCCCGCCGACGACGAGACGCACGAGCGGCTGCACCGGCTGCTGGAACTGGTGCGGGCCGAGGAGGGGTGAGCAGCCCGCCGCCCTGCCGTCGCCCACCGCCCCGCAGCCGCTTGCCGCGCCCCGCCGTCGGCTGCCCCGCGCCGTCGCCGTATGCCGCGCGCCTGCCGCGCGCTGCGCGCCCGAAGTGCGCCCCGGAACGCGCGGCGGGAGCGCGAAGAAGCGGAGACGGGCGCGATAGAGCGGGGAAGGGCACGGAAGCGCGGAGGGGGGGGCGGCGAGGGAAGCGGGAGCCGGGGTGACCGGAGCCGCGGGATCCGGTCCGCCGGATGAGGGACAATGGACGGTCGCCGTTCCCTCGGGCGCCGTCCCCTCGGCCCCCTGGCCCGCGACCCGCCCGTACCCGCACGAACGAGGAAGCCCCTCCATGACGCAGCTCCAGATCGGTCCGCACACCGTGCAGCCGCCGGTGGTCCTGGCCCCGATGGCCGGGATCACCAACGCGCCCTTCCGCACGCTGTGCCGCGAGTTCTCGGGTGGCAAGGGGCTGTTCGTCAGCGAAATGATCACCACCCGGGCGCTGGTCGAGCGGGACGCCAAGACCATGCGGCTGATCCACTTCGACGGCACCGAGAAGCCGCGCTCGATCCAGCTCTACGGCGTCGACCCGTTCTACGTCGGCCGCGCCGTCCGCATGATCGTGGACGAGGACCTCGCCGACCACATCGACCTCAACTTCGGCTGCCCCGTCCCCAAGGTCACCCGCAAGGGCGGCGGCTCGGCCCTCCCCTACAAGCGGAACCTGCTGCGCGCCATCCTCCGCGAGGCCGTCGGCAACGCCGGGTCGCTGCCCGTCACCATGAAGATGCGCAAGGGCATCGACGACGACCACATCACCTTCCTGGACGCCGGCCGGATCGCCGTCGAGGAGGGCGTCACCGCCATCGCCCTGCACGGCCGCACCGCCGCCCAGCACTACGGCGGCACCGCCGACTGGGAGTCCATCGCCCGGCTGAAGGAGGCCGTCCCGGAGATCCCCGTCCTCGGGAACGGCGACATCTGGTCGGCCGACGACGCCGTCCGGATGATGCGCGAGACGGGCTGCGACGGCGTCGTGGTCGGACGCGGCTGCCTCGGCCGGCCCTGGCTCTTCGGCGACCTGGTCGCCGCCTTCGACCCCGAGGGCCCCCGGGAGCCCGCCGCGCCCACCCTGCGGGAGGTGGCGCGGGTGATGCTGCGCCACGCGGAGCTGCTGGGGGAGTGGCTGGAGAGCGAGGAGCGCGGCGTCATCGACTTCCGCAAGCACGTCGCCTGGTACACGAAGGGGTTCTCGATCGGGTCCGAGCTGCGGCGGCAGCTCGCCGTGACGTCGTCGCTGGCGGAGCTCGACGCTCTTCTGAGCGGGCTCGACCTGGATCAGGCGTGGCCCGCGGGGGCGGACGGGCCGCGGGGGCGGACGTCGGGGCGTAGCCGGGTCGTGCTGCCGGACGGGTGGCTGGACGACCCGTACGACTGCGCGGTGGTGGGCGCGGAGGCGGAGCTCGACACCTCCGGGGGGTGACGCGTGGGGCGCCTGCGGCGGGCTGCGCCCCGGTCCCGCCCCTTCGCCGATTCCTGGGGGCGAAGCCCCCAGAC